>DATING010000789.1:0-7102 GCA_035474555.1 Longimicrobium sp.
ACCTCCCCCAGGGGTTTTTGGGGGAGGTCGCGAGGAATCGAGCGGGTGGGGGCGCCGCCGGGTGCCCGCCCTCCGCCGCCGCATCCGCCCTCCGCACAGTCCACTTCCGCACTGACGCACTGCCGCACTCACGCACTTTCCTGCCCCCGCACTTTCGCACTCCCGCGCCGGAGTTTAAACTTCGTACCACCTCCCGCAGATACCGATCGACAGCGGTTCATCACTCTCCGTAAACCGAGACGGGCCATGTTCTTTCCCGTTCGGCTGCACGACGCGGTCGACTCCGCCACCGTGCTCCGCAGGCTCCTCCCCGTGCTCGCCGGCGCCAAGGGCGAGCGTCGCGTGGCGTATGCCCACTACGACGCCGCCCGCGGCGTGCTCGTCCGGCGCTGGACCCTCGGCGAGGACAACGCCGTGGACGAGGCCGCCGTGGAGATCGAGCCGGCGCGGCTGCACTCGCTGCTCCTGGACGACGCCGGCGGCGACCGTCCCCTGCGCCCGGCGGAATCCGCCGCCGTGTGGGTGCTCCGCGACCTGCTCCCCGGCCTGGACCCCGACAAGCACTGGATCCGCGTACGCGCCATCGCCCACGACGGCGCGCTCATGGGCGTGCTCATCGTGGCCGAGCCGCGGCGCTTTTCCTTCACCCGCAAGGACGAGGGCCCCGTCCCCGCCGCGGGCGACGTGCTGGAGATGGCCCTGGCCCGCGCCCAGGCCCTGGCCGCCGCCGGCCCCGCGCTGGGCGTGGGGCAGCCGCACGGGTTCGCCGAGTCCGTGGTGGAGCGCCTCAAGGAAAGCGAGCGCGCCGTGGCCGACGCCCGCGGCGAGCTGGAGCGCAGCAGCGCCCGGCTGGAGGCGCTGGAGCGCGCGGCCGGCGGCGCCACCGAGCTGCTGATGGACGCGCACGTGGAACTGGACCGCCGCGCCGCCAAGCACCAGCGGCAAACGCGCGTCCTCTTCCTGCTCCGCAAGCTGCTGGACAAGAACGCCTCGGGGATGGAGCCCCGCGAGCTGGCCGTGGAGATCGTGCGCACCGTGGCCGAGGCGTTCGGCGGGGGGCGGTGCTCGCTGCTGCTGGTGGACGAGCGCGCGCCGGAAAGCGACCTGCGCCTGGGCGCCGCCATTGGCCTGCCCCCGGCCGTGGACGCCGGCGAGGTGCGCGTGCCCCTGGGCAGCGGCATCGCCGGCGAGGTGGCCCGCACCCGCCTGCCGCACGTGTTTCGCGACGCGGGCGACGCCGACATCGCCTCGCTGGGCGGCGACGACTGGTACACCTCCGACGCCTTCGTCTCCATGCCGCTGGTGAGCCGCGGGCGCCTGCTGGGCGTGCTGAACCTGACCAACTTCCGCGCCGGCACGGTGGACGACACCGAGGTGGAGCAGCTGCGCCTGGTGGCCCTGTGCGTGGGGCTGCTGGCGGACCACGCCGCCCTGGCCGAGCGGCTCTTCGACGGCGCCCCGTCCTGACATCATGACCGACATCGCCACGCCCGCGGACGCCGACCTCACCGAGCTCCTGCGCCGCGCGACCGTGCGCCCCCTCTCCGCGGACGAGGCCGAGCGCGCCTTTACCGAGGTGATGGAGGGCCGCGCCTCGCCCGTGCAGATGGCCGCGCTGCTCATCGCCATCCGCGTGCGGGGGGCCACGCCGCAGGAGGTGGCGGGCGGCGTCCGCGCCCTGCGCCGCGCCATGGTGCCCGTGCCCACGGACGTGGACGGGCTCGTGGACACCTGCGGCACGGGCGGCGGCACGCTCACGACGTTCAACATCTCCACGGCCGCGGCGCTGCTGGCCGCGGGGGCAGGGGTGCGCGTGGCCAAGCACGGCAACCGCAGCTTTACCTCGCGCTGCGGAAGCGCGGACGTGCTGGAGGCGCTGGGCGTGCGGCTGGAATTGGAGCCGGAGCGCGAGGCGCGCGTGCTGGAGGAGTGCGGCATCGTCTTCATGTTCGCGCCGCTGCACCACCCGGCCATGCGCCACATCGGCCCTATCCGGCGCGAGCTGGCCATGCCCACGCTCATGAACGTGCTGGGCCCCGTCACCAATCCCGCCGGCGCGCGCCGCCAGGTGGTGGGCGTGAACGACCCCGCGCTGCTGGAGCTGATCGCGGGCGCCCTGGTGGAGCTGGGCCACGACCGCGCCCTCGTCGTGCACGGCGAGCCGGGGATCGACGAGCTGAGCCCCCTGGGCACCAGCGAGGTGCTGGAGGTGTCGGAGGGCCGCGTGACCCGCCGCACCTTCGATCCCACGGAAGAGCTGGGATGGGAGCGGTTCGACGCGGCGGGGCTGGAGGGGGGCGAGCGGGACGACAACGCCCGCAAGGTGGTCGGCGTGCTCAAGGGCGAGGTGGGCGGCTCCGCCCGTGCCGCCACCGTGCTCAACGCCGGCGCCGCCATCTGGGTCTCCGGCCAGGCGGATACGCTCGCCGACGGAGTGCGCCGCGCCGAGGTCGCGCTGGAGTCCGGCGCCGGCTACGACAAGCTCCGCGCCCTCCGCGACGCCAGCCAGGCGGAGTAGGCGCGCAGGGAACGGATCGGACCCACGCAGGCACAGGGGGCCAGCCACGCGGAGCAGGGCCATTCCGCAATGTGGTCAAAGTGGGTGCAACATGGATCGTCATGTTGACAGCGGATACGGACAGCGGAACGGCTCCTGACCGGGCGAATGAGTTCATGGCTGGGAGGCGAAATCCCGTCCTGAGCGAATGAATTCGCCGCTGGAAATTCGCGAAGTCCGCCTTCGCAGACTGCACCGCAGCCCTCGTGCACGTGGGCGGATGATGTGCCTTTGCAGGTGAAGCCTCGCGCAGTTTGCGAGGCTTTCCGCAGTCGTTGCGGCGGCTTTAGCCGCTCGGACGGAAGCCGGCCACTCGCGAAGGTCCCGCCCGTGCCCCGCGCCATCTTCTAACGCGGTTGAAGCCTCGTTCGGCGAGCGCAGCGAGCCGAGACGGGGCTTATCGCTTTCCCAGCGGCGGCTTTAGCCGCTCAGGACGGGAGGTGGCTAACTGGCTTGGTGCTCGTCGCCCATCCGCTCGATCCTCGTCCCGCCGTTCTTCGCCGCCACTTGGATCACGCGCCTGCTCCGTGGACACAAAACGCCCCCGCGCCGATCTTCGGCCGCGGGGGCGCTGCACATCACCTGTTCGTCGGTCCTGCCCGATCCATGCTCCTGTGCGGAAACAGGTCCGGTCCCACCTGATCCGCGCACATCCCAGGGGACGCGGACGTCAATCAGATCGAGCCGCGGCCCGCGTTCTACTTGGAGAACACGGCGCGGAGCTCGAAGGGGCCCTGGATGGGGGGCGGGGTCTTGTCGTCCAGCACCACCATCCGCTTGTCGTTCTTGCCCAGGCGGCCCACCACGAACGGCACGGTCGGTTCGGTCTTCATTGGATTCCCTTTGACGTGCCGCCCGGTTTCGCCCGGGCGGATAGCTTCCCCAACCCGCACCCACGCGAGCCGTCCCAGGCTCCAGTGGATGCGGTGGATGCGGGCACGCCCGCGGTTCGGCGAACCGTGGCGCCCCACGTGAACGTCAGTACTTGCGGATCACGCCCACGACGATCCCCTGGATCTGCACGGAATCCGCGGGAAAGTACATCGGCTGCATCATCTCGTTGGCGGGCTGCAGGCGAACGCGGCCGCCCGCCTCGCGGTAGAACTTCTTGACCGTGGCCGATCCGCCCACCGTCACGCCGTCCATCACCAGCGCCACCACCATCTCGCCGTTGTCCGCCGTGTTGCGCGAGTTCACGATGATGAAGTCGCCGTCGCGGATCTGCTCGTCGATCATGGAGTCGCCGCGCACCTTGAGCACGTAGTTCTCGCCGCGGCGCACCATGTCGTGCGGAACCGTGACGGTTTCCTGCCCCACTTCCAGCGCCTCGATGGGCAGGCCGGCCGCCACCTGGCCCAGCAGGGGCAGCTCCAGCGCCGGCGCGTGCAGGTCCGCCCGCACCACCTCCAGCGAACGGCTCTTGTTGTAGTTCTTCCGGAGAAAGCCCTTTTGCTCCAGATTGGTAAGGTGCTCGTGGACCGTGGCCAGCGAGTTGTAGCCGAAGTGGTCCGCGATCTCCTCGTAGCTCGGCGAGTAGCCGTTCGTTTCCACGAAGCTCTCGACGTAGTCGAGGATCTGCCGCTGCTTCTTGGTGAGCGCCATCCGCTTCTCCGCTGGGGTCGGGGGGTTGCCTTCCGAACAGGTACCGAAATATATAACCGAAGGCAAACCGAAGCGCAAGGAATCCGTTGAATCCATTGAGTGAAAGTATCCTGGACCGGATCGTCCGGACCAAGCACGACGAGGTGAAGCAGGCGGCGCCCCGGCTGGCCGAGTTTCGCGACATGACGCGGCAAGCCGATGCGCCGCGCGGCTTTGCGGCCGCCCTGCGCCGCCCGTCCGAGGTGCGCCTGCTGGCCGAGGTCAAGCGCCGCTCCCCCTCCGCGGGCGACATTCGCCCCGGGGCGGATCCGGTGGAGGTGGCCCGCGCGTACGTGGAGGGGGGCGCCGCGGCGCTCTCCGTGCTCACGGACCGCGACTACTTCGGGGGTGACCTGGCGTTCCTCCGCGCCGTCAGGAAAGCGGTGGACATTCCCGTCATCCGCAAGGACTTCCTGATCCATCCCGTGCAGGTGTGGGAGGCGCGCGCGGCGGGGGCCGACGCGGTGCTGCTCATCGCCCGCATCCTGGAGCAGCCCCTGCTGGTGGAGCTGCACGGCCTGGCGCGCGAGCTGGGGATGGACGTCCTCGTAGAAGCGCACACGGAGGCGGAGCTGGACCGGGCCCTGGACGCGGGCGCGACGCTCGTCGGCGTGAACAACCGCGACCTGGACACCTTCGTCACGGACCTGGACCTGTCGCTGCGGCTGGCGCCGCGCGTCCCCGCGGGGATCACCTACGTGGCGGAGAGCGGCATCCGTACGGCGGACGACGTGGACCGGCTGGGCGCGGCGGGGGTGGACGCCATCCTGGTGGGCGAGTCGCTCATGCGGCAGGCGGACCTGCGCGCCGCCGCCGCCGCCCTGGCCGGCCGCCCGCGCCGCGGGGAGGCGCGCCCGGGATGAGCACGGAGGACAGGGGCTGGCCCCCGGCGGTAAAGGTGTGCGGCCTGACCCGTCTGCAGGACGTGGAGGTAGCAGTGGAAGCCGGCGCGGACTACCTGGGCGCCATCCTGGCCCCCGGCTACCGAAGAAGCGTGACGGCGGGCGCCGCGGGCGTTATGTTCAGGAGTTTCCAGGCACGGACGGTGGGCGTGTTCGTGGACGGGGACGAGGACGCGCGCCTCGCCGCGGCCGCGGAGGCGGGGCTGCACGTCGTTCAGCTGCACGGCGACGAGACGCCGGAGATGGCGGACCGGGTGCGCCGCGCGGGGTACGAGGTGTGGAAGGCCGTCCGCGTTCGCCACGCCGATGACGCGGCCGAGGCCCTCCGTCGTTACGCGGGCGCGGTGGACGCGCTGCTGCTGGACGGCTACGATCCCGCGGCGGCGGGCGGCACGGGCACCCGCTTTGACTGGGGCGCCGTGGCGGCGCGGCTGGGCGGGCGGCCGGACGGCATTCGCCTGGTGGCCGCGGGCGGCCTGCGGCCCGAGAACGTGGCGGAGGCCGCGATGACGCTGCGGCCGGACGCGGTGGACGTGAGCTCGGGGGTGGAGTCCGCGCCCGGCATCAAGGACGCGATGGCAGTCCGGCGGTTCATCGACGCCGTCCGCGCCCTTCCTTTTCCGATCCAGAGCGAGCAGGACAGATCCTGATGTTCGATGCGGGGATAGCAGGTGCCGCGGTGGCCGGCGAGACGACGGGCCGCTTCGGGGAGTTCGGGGGGCGCTTCGTCCCCGAGACGCTGATCACGGCCCTGGACGAGCTGGCGGACGTGTACGCCCGCGCGGCGGCGGACCCCGCGTACTGGGAGGAGCTGGGGGCCCTGTGGCGCGACTACGTGGGCCGCCCCACCCCCCTGTACCCGGCGCGGCGGCTGGGCGAGGCGGCGGGCGGCATCACCGTGTACCTGAAGCGCGAGGACCTGAACCACACGGGCTCGCACAAGATCAACAACGCCCTGGGGCAGCTGCTGCTGGCGCGGCGGATGGGCAAGGAGCGCATCATCGCCGAGACGGGCGCCGGGCAGCACGGCGTGGCCACGGCGACGGCGTGCGCGCTCTTCGGCCTGCAGTGCGTGGTGTACATGGGCGAGGAGGACGTGCGGCGGCAGGCGCTGAACGTGTACCGCATGCACCTGCTGGGGGCGGAGGTGCGCCCCGTGACCAGCGGCACGCGCACGCTCAAGGACGCGGGGAACGAGGCCCTGCGCGACTGGGTGACCAACGTCCGCGACACGCACTACGTGCTGGGCAGCGCCGTGGGCCCGGACCCGTACCCCCGCATGGTGCGCGACTTCCAGTCCATCATCGGGCGCGAGGCGCGGGCGCAGATGCTGGAGGTGGAGGGGCGCCTTCCCGCGGCCGTCGTGGCGTGCGTGGGGGGCGGATCCAACGCCATCGGCACCTTCCATCCCTTCGTCAAGGACGAAGGCGTGGAGCTCGTGGGCGTGGAAGCGGCGGGGGAGGGGATCGACACCCCCCGGCACGCGGCCACGCTCACCCGCGGCACGCCGGGCGTGTTCCAGGGGAGCCACTCGTACCTGCTGCAGGACGGGGCGGGGCAGGTGGCGCACGCGCACTCCGTCTCGGCGGGGCTGGACTACCCGGGCGTGGGCCCGGAGCACGCCTGGCTCAAGGACAGTGGCCGCGCCACCTACGCGGCCGTGAGCGACGCGGAGGCCCTGGAGGCGTTCGGCCGGCTGTCGCGGCTGGAGGGGATCATCCCCGCGCTGGAATCGGCCCACGCCATCGCCTTCCTGCTGCGCGAGGGAGCGGCGTGGAAGGAGCGGGGCCCCGTGGTCGTGTGTCTCTCGGGACGCGGCGACAAGGACGTCGCCCAGGTCGCGGAAATGACCCGTTGAGAGCGTCCTGACGTAGCACCCTGTTGCAGTTCGCCGCCCCGGACTTCACAGAAAACCGTTGTGAAACCGGAGTTTAGCGGTTAAGCTATCGGCCTGCGTCCCCACGCCCGGCATGCCCCGTCCCACCCGATGACGGATTCCGAA
>DATING010000790.1:0-4025 GCA_035474555.1 Longimicrobium sp.
AGAGGCAGACGGAGGCGGGCACGCTGCGCGTCGAGATCCGGACCGTCAACCACCGGCACCTGAGCGTAAACTTTCGTACCCCCACCTCGCTCGCGAAGTGGGAGCCGCAGATGCGCGACTGGCTGCGTGCCCACCTGGCGCGCGGCCACGCCAACGTGGCCATCCGCCTGGAGCCCGCCACGGCCGCGGCCGCCGTGGGCCTCAAGCTGGACGAGAACCGCGTGGCCGCGTACCTGGCGCTGTTCGGCGAGCTGCGGTTGCGCTTTGGCGTCGCGGGCGAGCCCACGCTGAGCGACGTGCTGCGCTTCAACGACGTCATCGTCCGCGACGACGAGGGCGGGCGCGTGGAGATTCCGCAGGAGGACGTGCAGGCGGTGATGGAGGATGCCGCCCGCGCCGTCGCCGCCATGCGCGAGGACGAGGGCCGCCGCCTGCAGGCCGACCTGGAGGGCCGCCTGGCCGCCATCGACACGGCCCTGGACGCCGTGGCGGAGCTGGCGCCGCAGCGGCTGGCCAGCGAGCGCGACCGGCTGCGCGCCGCCATCGCCGAGCTGTCCGCCGGCGTGGGGGTGAACGAGGACCGGCTGGCGCAGGAAGTGGCCTACCTGGCCGAGCGCTGGGACGTGAACGAGGAGCTGGTGCGCTTTCGCTCGCACAACGAGCTGTTCCGCGAGCTGATGGCGGCGAACCCCGAAGAGCCGGTGGGCAAGCGGCTGTCGTTCCTCGTCCAGGAGATGCACCGCGAGGCCAACACCATCGGCTCCAAGGCCAACCACGCGGGGATCGCCCATCGCGTGGTGGCCATCAAGGAAGAGGTGGAGCGGCTGCGCGAGCAGGTGGAGAACGTGGAGTGAGCGCGTCCGCCGCGCAGACGTTCCCCCTGGTGCTGTCCGCGCCCTCCGGGGCGGGCAAGACGACCATCGCGCACCGCCTGCGGGACGGGCGCGGCGACGTCGTCTTTTCCATCTCCGCCACCACGCGCGGACCGCGCGACGGCGAGCGGGACGGGGTGGACTACCACTTTGTCGCGGAGGACGAGTTCCGCCGGATGATCGCCGCGGGCGAGCTCATCGAGTGGGCGCAGGTGCACGGCAGCTACTACGGCACCCCGCTGCGCAACGTGCGCGACGCGCAGGCCCGGGGGCAGTACCTGCTGCTGGACATCGACGTGCAGGGCGCGCGGCAGATCCGCGAAAAGGTGCCCGAGGCGGTGCTCGTCTTCATCCTCCCGCCTTCCGGACAGGCGCTCGTGCAGCGCCTGGTGGGCCGCGGCAGCGAGGACGACGCGCGGGTGCAGCGCCGCCTGAAGAACGCGCTGGACGAGATCCGCGGGGCCGCCGAGTTCGACCAGGTGGTGATCAACGACGACCTGGACACGGCCGTCGGGGACGTCAACGCGGTGCTGGAGCGGCGGAGCGACGCCGTTCGCCCCCACCCGCCGCTGGACGCGATGGTCGATTCCATCGCCGACGAGATCGAGCGCCACCTGAGCCCCACTGCGGGGTAGGACAGGTACTCCGGCTGCCAGCCTTGCTTTCCTGAGGGAGGCGCCGCCGGATCGGTGGATCGGCACGGCACTCCGGCGCCGACCGAAGGATCTGCCGTCCCGTGACGGACGGCAGCCGGGAAGCACATGATCCGCCTCCATCGGATTTCCATCCGCGGGGCGGATAGACGATACCCAGAGAAGGAGCGTTGCATGCGAGTCGTTACCCCGGGCCAGGCCGCCCGCCACACCGGCAGCAAGTACCTCGGCGTCCTGGTGGCCGCCAAGATGGCGCGCAACCTGAACGAGCTGCGCCGCGGCGAGCTGATGGAAGACCCCACGGTCAGCGGCGGCGAGCCGCGCGAGAAGCTGACCACCACCGCCCTGGAAGAGGTGCGCACGGGCGCGGCCAAGTTCCGGCTGACCGAGCGCCGCCGTCCCTCCTCCGACGGCCTGTAAGCCGAGCATGCCCGGGACGCGCGCGCCGCGGCGCCCCTTTGACGGGCGCCGCGTGGTCCTGGGCGTTACGGGGGGCATCGCCGCGTACAAGGCGATCACCCTGGCGCGCGAGCTGACGCTGGCGGGCGCCTCCGTGGACGTGGTCCTCACGGAAGGCGCCCTGGAGTTCGTACGCCCCCTCACCTTCGAGGCGCTCACCGGGCGCCCCGCCTATTCGTCGCTCTATCCCCAGGGCGACCCGCTCCTGCACATCCGCCTGGCCCGCGACGCGCACGCCGTGGTCGTGGCCCCCGCGACCGCCAACTTCCTGGCGCGCGCCGCCGCCGGCATGGCCGACGACCTCCTCACGGCGACGCTGCTCGCCACGGAGGCGCCCGTTGTCCTCTGTCCTGCGATGAACGACCGGATGTACGCCCATCCCGCCACGCAGGCCAACCTGGCCCGCCTGGCGGAGTTCGGCTATCGGGTCGCGGGGCCGGCCGTGGGTCCCCTGGCGTGGGGCGAGGGCGAGGGGCCGGGGCGGATGCTGGAGCCGGACGAGATCCTGGCCCACGCCGGCCGCGCGCTGGAGGGCTCGGGGCCCCTGACGGGGAAGCGCGTCGTCGTGACGGCGGGCGGCACGCGCGAGGCGATCGATCCCGTGCGCTACATCGGCAACCGCTCCTCGGGGCGGATGGGATACGAGATCGCCGCGGCGGCGTGGCGGCGCGGGGCGGACGTCCTGCTGGTCTCCGGCCCGTCCCACCTCCCCGTGCCGCCGGGGGTGGAGCTGCGCCGCATCGAGTCCGCGGAGCAGATGCTGGAGGCCGTCCGCGCCGCCCTCCCCCACGCCGACGCGCTGGTGATGGCGGCCGCCGTGGCGGACTTTCGTCCCGCGGACGCGGCGGCGCAGAAGATCAAGAAGGAATCCGGCGCCGTCCCGCAGATCGCCCTGGAGGCGACGGCGGACGTGCTGCGCGCCACCCGCGAGGCGCGCCGGCCCGGCTCCGTGGTCGTCGGCTTCGCGCTGGAGACCAACGACGCGGTGGAGAACGGGCGCCGCAAGCTGGAGGGGAAGGGGCTGGACCTGCTCGTCGTCAACGACGCGACGGAGCCGGGCGCGGGGTTCGAGGTGGATACCAATCGCGTCGTCCTCCTCCAGCCCAATCGGCCGGACGAGGCGCTGCCGCTGATGAGCAAGGCCGCCGTGGCGGATGCCATCCTGGACCGCGTGGAGTCGCTGCTCCCCGCGGGGGACGCGCTGCGCGTGCGGGTGGACAGTCTGCTGCCCGCCCCGGAGGCGCGCGCGTGACGGATCCGCGCGACCTGCTGCGCAGCTACCTTCGCCAGCGGCAGGAGCTGGGCGAGGAGGAGCTGGTGCTGGACCGCCTTTCCGCCGCCGACCTGCAGGCGCTGCTGTCCGCACGGCCGGCCGCCCCCGCCGCCCGGACGCCCGCCGGGGCCGATCCCCGGCGCGAATCACCCTCCGCCGATCCTCGCCGCGAGGCCCCGCCCGCGGAGCCCCGCCGCGAATCCGCCGTCGCCGCCGTTCCCGCCGAGCGGCCGGAGCGGGTGGACACCCACGTCCGCGCCGGTGCGCCGGTGCCGGGAACCGCTCCGCATCCGCCCTCTCCCCGCGCTCCCGCTGCGTATGTGAGCGAGGAGGAAATTTCAAGTCTACCGATCCTCTCCCAGGTGCGCGAGATTGCACTCGGGTGTCCGCGGTGTGGACTGGCCAGGACCCGTACGCACGTGGTCTTTGGCGAGGGACGGGAAGACGCGGACATCCTGGTGGTGGGAGAGGCGCCGGGGCAGGACGAGGACCGCAGCGGGCGCCCCTTCGTGGGGCGTGCCGGCAAGCTGCTGGACCTGGTGCTGCAATCCGCTGGCTTCGCGCGCGACGACGTATATATTTGCAACGTGCTCAAGTGCCGGCCGCCGCAGAACCGCAATCCGCAGCCGGACGAGGTGAGCGCGTGCAGCCCGTACCTGCTCAAGCAGGTGGAGCTCGTTCAGCCGCGCGTGATCCTGGCCTTTGGCGCATTCGCCGCGCAGACGCTGCTGGGGACGGACATCTCCATCGGCAAGCTGCGCGGCCGCA
>DATING010000791.1:0-2285 GCA_035474555.1 Longimicrobium sp.
GCCCGCGCGAGGCCCCGGTGATGAACCACGTCTGATGGTTTTCCATGTCGATGCTCTCGGTGAAGGTGAGCGTCCAGCCGCAGGATGCCCGCGCCGTTCGCTGGACAATGGTATCCGCCCTCAAAGAGCCGATCTACGGGATTGCACTTGACGAGTCGATGACTACGATTCAATGATGAAGAATGAACGATGATTTCAACGCGATGGCCGTGTTCGTCGCGCTGGCGGAGACGAAGAGCTTCCGGCGCGCTGGCGACCGGCTGGGCGTGACCGCGTCGGCGGTGAGCCACAGCCTGCGCCGGCTGGAGGAACGGCTGGGCGTCGTGCTCGCGCACCGCACCTCGCGCAGCATGCACCTGACCCAGGCCGGTGAGCTGCTGTACGCGTCGGTAGGTCCGGCGCTACAGGAGGTGCGCGACGCCGCGGCCGCCGTCGGCGCGCTGGGGAGCGATCCGCGCGGGACGCTGCGCCTGCACGTGGCGGGGGCGGCGGAGAGCTTCCTGAGCGGCCCCGTGCTCGACGGCTTTCTCGCCGCGCACCCGCACGTGCGCCTGGACGTGTTCGTGAGCGACGACCCGCTGGACATCGTCGGCTCCGGCTACGACGCCGGCGTGCGGCTGGGCGAGGTCATCGACGTGGACATGATCGCCGTGCCGCTGGCGGGCGACGAGCGGATGCTCGTGGTGGGCGCGCCGTCCTACTTCGCGCGGCACCCCCGGCCCGCGCACCCGCGCGACCTGGCCCACCACGAGTGCCTCAACTGGCATCCGACGGCCGATGCGCCAGCGTACCGGTGGGAGTTCACGGAAGACGGCCGCGACTTCTCGGTGGCCGTGCCCAACCGCGTGCTCACCAACCACGTCCCGCTCCTCCTGCGCATGGTGCGCGCGGGACGGGGGCTGACCATCTACTTCGAGCGGGAGCTGCGCGGCGACATCGACCGCGGGGACCTGGAGGTGGTGCTGGAGGAGTACTCGACCCCGTTCCCGGGCTTCTTTCTCTACTACCCGGGCCGGCGCCAGGCCTCGCCGCCGCTCCGCGCGCTCATCGACTACATCCTGAGCTGGCGGCGCAGTTCACGGGACCGGCCGGGGTGAGGGCGCCCCGGCGCGGCGGGCCGGGTGCTCACGATTACGCGAACCGCCCCGGGAGTCGCTCCTCCGTACGGAACGCCCCGGGAGATCCGCCGTGAATGCAACGAGGGGATGCCTGCCGCGGCATCCCCTCGTCCGTACCGGCCGTGACGACCGCCGGCCCAACCGTCAGCGGCCCAGCGGCCGGCCCAGCAGACGGGTCCACGACTTGGTCATCTGCTCGTACTCCGCCGGGCACCGGCGGGCGCGGGCCGCGGGAAGGATCCCCTCGGTCACCCAGCGCTGGTACTTGGCGGGCTCGGACCCGTAGATCCAGCACGCGATGTTGAACAGGCGCTGCGGGCCCAGCGAGTGCTCGTCGGCAAAGTCGGAGTTGTCGAAGCTGGCGCCTTCACTCTGCAGCGCCATGGCGCCGGAGAGCGCCGCGTTCGCGCCCTTGTCGCCGTCCTGCAGCAGTACCAGGGCGGCGAGCTGGTCCGCCACGTCCTCCTCGCGGCCCGTGATGGGCAGGTCCAGCTGGTGCACCAGCGCGTGCCCCACCTCGTGCAGCATGATGAAATCGACGGCGCCGTCCACCCGCTCCGCGAGGTCCTGCGGGTTCTGCGCGACGCCCTGGAAGCCCGCCGCCAGGTAGTCCAGCATCTCATAGCAGAAGGTGACCGACCCCTCGCGCGGGTTGTAGAACGCGTTCGCGCCGATCTCCTCGCCGCACTCTCCAAAGAGCAGCGGGACGTTGCGCGGCAGCGGGAACGCGCTGTTCAGCTGCTCCGCGACCGCCTCCATGCGGCGCCGGGTCTGCAGCTGCGTCCGCATGGGGTTGTACCGCGACGTGCGCACGGCGGGATACGCCGCCATCCACTTGCCGGTCATCCCCGACGTGCTCGTCTCCACGGACGGGGTGGGGGACGCGCCGCCGCCCCGCTCCAGGAGCAGTGTATAGGCCCCCGTGGCGCGCGGCTCGAACGAGTTGACCTGGATGGCGTACGTTCCGTTGCCCGCCACGGTGAACTGCAGCTGCGCGTCGCTCCCGCCGCCGCTGTCGTCGTCGCTCGCCACCATCCGCGTGTCTTCGCCGTCGGTGGTGCCCACGGCCAGGTACGAGTCGAACGCGGTGGAGCGGAGCGTGGCCCGCACCTGGTCGCCCGGCTGCCCGCGGTACACGAACAGGTCGGCGTACGAGCTGTCGCCCAG
>DATING010000792.1:0-3243 GCA_035474555.1 Longimicrobium sp.
CGGGGCGCCGTCGCCGGCGGTGCTGATGCCGGCCTCGGAGATGTCGAGGTCGTCCAGGGGGCTGGGCGTGGCGCGGTCCTCCAGCAGCCGGTCGAACTCGCTGAGGATCACGCGATAGCACTCGCAGCTGGTCGCCTCCAGCCCCGGGCGGTCCACCAGGGTGATGCGCCCGCGGCTGTAGTCGATGAGCCCGCGCGCCTGAAGGGCCCCCGCGATCTCCGTGACCGTCGCGCGGCGCACGCCCAGCATCTGCGACAGGAAGAGGTGCGTGAGGTCGATGGTCTCCCGCCCCGCGCGGTCCGCCGTGAGCAGCAGCCAGCGCGCGCACCGCTGCTCGGCGGTGTGTACCCGGTTGCAGGCGCTGTTCTGCGCCATGAGCGTGATCAGGGCCTGCGTAAAGCGGCCCAGCAACCGCCGCAGCTCGCCGCCGTGCTCCAGCTCCCGCAGCAGCGCCTCCGACGGCATGCGGTAGCCGTGCCCGGACACCTGCGTGAACGCCTGCGCGGCCATGCTCTCCGCCCCCAGGAACACGGGCAGCCCCACCATCCCCTCGTGGCCGATGGTGGCCGTCTCCACCGCCGTGCCGTCCTGCATCACCCCCAGGATGGAGACCACGCCCTCTTCCACGAAGTACACGTGCTCGATGGGGCGGTTGGGGTCGATGAGCACCCGGCGCAACGGCAGCTCCACCGGCTCCAGGTGGGGCTCGATGCGCGCCAGCTCTTCCGGGGGAAGCGCGGACAGGATACGGTTCTTGGGCATGGACGGCCGGCCTTGTTGGGCTTTCCCCACGGTGGCATTGCTGGAATCCGATCAATCGACGATGGGCATACATGGACCGTGCCGGGAGAGCCGCGGGTGGCAGACGCGACCCGCCCGCACGCGCTGGCACGCGGCACGCATGAGGCCCGGCATCCGATCGCATCTCGTTCCTCCCCTTCCAGGCGCTTGCTGAATGCTCATCTCCATCGGTGAGTGGGTCACGGTAGGCGTGGGGCTGCTGGCCGCCCTGCTCACGCTCCTCAGCCTCAGCTCGTCATCGCACTGGTCCGTTCGCCTGTGGGACTTTCCCCGTGTGCAGCTGGGGCTGGCGGCGGCCGGGGCCGGCATCATCCACACGCTCGCCTTTCCGCCCCGCGGCGTGTGGGGCTGGGCGTTCACGGCCGCCACGGGCGCCACGGCGCTGTGGCAGGGCTGGAAGATCTTTCCCTACACGCCCATCGCGCCCCGGCAGGTGGAGTGGAGCCAGCGTGCGCGTGCGGGGGGCGGCACGCCGGGGCATCCCACGTTTCGCCTGCTGATCACCAACGTGCTGATGGAGAACACGGAGCACGATCGCATCCTGCGCGTGATCCGCGACGCCGACCCGGACGTGGTGCTGGCGGTGGAGACGGACGAGAAATGGGCGCGGGCGCTGCAGCCGCTGCGGGAGAAATATCCCCACGGGGTGGACCAGCCGCAGGACAACTGGTACGGGCTGATGCTGTTCTCGCGGCTGGAGCTGGTGGACTGCAAGGTGGAGTTCCTGGTGCAGGACGACATCCCATCCGTGTTCACGCAGGTGGTGCTGCCGGGCGCGCCCAACATCTTCTTGCGCGGCATCCACCCGCGCCCGCCGGAGCCCATCCGCGACCAGGACAGCACGCCGCGCGACGCGGAGCTCGTGATCGTGGGCAAGCTCATCCAGGAGTCGCCCGATGAGCCCACGGTGGTGGCCGGCGACCTGAACGACGTGGCGTGGTCGCAGTCCAGCCAGCTGTTCGCGCGGCTGGCGTCGCTGCTGGACCCGCGGCGGGGGCGCGGCTTCTACAACAGCTACAACGCCAAGAACCCGTTCCTGCGCTACCCGCTGGACCACGTGTTCCACTCGCACCACTTTCGGCTGGTGGCGCTGGAGCGGCTGCCCAAGATCGGCTCGGACCACTATCCCATGCTGGTGGAGCTGAGCTACGAGCCCGACGCGGCGCGCGAGCAGCCGGAGCCGGTGGCGGATGAAAGCGACCTGGAGGAGGCGGAGGAGAAGCTGGAGAAGCAGGCCGAGGCCGCGGCCACGGGCGACGACATGCCGGGGCGCGAGTGATGGACCCGGCCCGCCCCGCCGGCGCCGGGCTGACGATCGGGGAGCGGGTGCGCGGCTACGCCGTGCACCTGCTGACGGCGTCGGGGGTGGTGCTGGCGTTCCTGGCCGCGGCGGAGATCTGCGCGGCGGACCCGGACCCGCGGCGCGTGTTCATCCTGTTCGCGGCGGCCACGTTCGTGGACGCGGTAGATGGGCCGTTCGCGCGGCGGTGGCGGGTCAAGGAAACGGCGCCGGAGATCGACGGCCGCACCATCGACGACATCGTCGACTTCCTAACCTTTACCTTTTTGCCGCTGCTGCTGGTCTGGCGGATGGGGTGGGTGCCGGAGCCCGGCGCGGCGTGGCTGGCCCCGGCGCTGGTGGCGTCCATCCTGGGATTCGCCAACGTGCAGGCCAAGGACGAGGAGCGGGGGTTCTTCCGGGGATTTCCGTCGTACTGGAACGTGGCGGCGTTCTACGCGGGATTCATGACGCCCGGCGCCAACGGGGTGATGTTCCTGGTGCTGGCGGCGCTCACGGTGGCGCCGGTGTGGTTCATCTACCCCAACCTGGCGCCCAGGCCGTGGAAGCTTCCGCTGCTGCTGGGGGCAGCGCTGTGGCTGGTGCTGGCCATCCTGATGCTGCGCGACTACCCCGACGCACCGCGGTGGATGATCGGCCTGTCGCTCGTGTACCCGGTGATCTACACCGTCGCGTCGGTCCACCTGGACCGGAAGACGCGGCGGCGGTAGGGAGCTGGGGGGTGGAGTCCGGCGCGGCAGGGCCCGAGCCGGACGAATGAGGCCCGCGACAGGGAGCGAAGTCCGCGACAGAGCGAATGAATTCGCCGCAACGACTACACGATGTCCACCTGCGTGGACTCTCCGTCACGGGCGGAGTGCCACGCCGCCAAGCAGGGTTCCATGTAGGCCGGGTAGAGCGGTAGGGAGGTCCGCGGACGAGGCGCAGTCCGCGACAGAGCGAATGAATTCGCCGCAACGACTACACGATGTCCACCTGCGTGGACTCTCCGTCGCGGGCGGAGTGCCACGCCGCCAAGCAAGGTTCCATGCAGGCCCAGATAGAACGGTAGGGAGGTCCGCGGACGAGGCGCAGTCCG
The DNA here is from genome assembly GCA_035474555.1 of Longimicrobium sp. GTDB lineage: Bacteria > Gemmatimonadota > Gemmatimonadetes > Longimicrobiales > Longimicrobiaceae > Longimicrobium. The sequence goes on from DATING010000792.1 coordinate 3,180, forward strand.
CGACAGAGCGAATGAATTCGCCGCAACGACTACACGATGTCCACCTGCGTGGACTCTCCGTCGC
>DATING010000793.1:0-2948 GCA_035474555.1 Longimicrobium sp.
AACGTCGGCTTCTTCTCCTGGGCGGGTGGCAACCGCACCATCGGCAAGGGCTACGCGAGCATGGTGATGGGCGAGGACCTGAACGTCACGGGCAACTACTCCACCGCGTTCGGCAGCGACTCCGAGGTCACCGGCCAGTACTGCTTTACCGCCGGCGACGACAACAAGTGCACCTCGTCGTACGGCCACGCGGTGGGCTTCTCCAACAACGCGGCCGGCATCGCCTCCATCGCGCTGGGCTACCGCACCACGGCCAACGGCGACTACTCCGTCGCCCTGGGCTACCGGGCCAGCGCCAGCGGCCGCACGGGCGCGTTCGTGTTCGCCGACGCCAGCACCACCGACTCTGCCCAGGCGTCGGCCAACTACGAGTTCCTGGCGCGCGCGTCCGGCGGCTTTCGCTTTCGCACCAACAGCACGCTGACCACGGGCTGCAACATCGCCGCGGGCACGGGCACCATCACCTGCAGCTCCAGCAAGACGTTCAAGGAGAACTTCCGGCCCGTGGACGGCGAAGACATCCTGATGCGCCTGCGCCGCGTGCCGGTGAACTACTGGAACTACCGCGAGGAGCAGCGCGGCGTGCAGCACATCGGCCCGTTCGCCGAGGACTTCGCGGCGGCGTTCCCGGTGGGCAGCGACTCGATGGCCATCTCGCACCTGGACGCGGACGGCGTGAACATGGCCGGCGTCAAGGCGCTGGACGCCCGGACGGAGCGCCAGGCGCAGGAGATCCAGGCGCTGCAGGGCGAGCTGGCGGCCGAGCGCCAGGCCCGTGCCGAGCTCGAGGCCCGCATCGCCCGCCTGGAGGCGCTGCTGGCCACGCCCCGCTAAGGGACGGACCGGCTCCCCTCCACGCGAAGAACCCGGCGCGAGCGACAGGCTCGCGCCGGGTTCTTCCGCGTTTCATCCCGCGTCTCGCCGCCGGCGGTCGAGACGCCCCGCGCCGCCGGGGCTCCCGTGGACCGCGCCGGCCGCGATCCTCGTCCCGCTCCGCCGGGTTCCGCCCTGCTCAGGGCTCGCTCGTGCCGCCCGCGCGCAGCCGCTCGCACGCCCGCACGATGGTTTCGCGGACGGGGCCGGTGGCCGCTTCCGACTGCCGCATGCAGTGCGCGTATTCGTCGTCCGGGGAGCTCTTCTCCGTGGATTTGCGCGGAGGGCTGTCCTCCACCACACCCGCGGCCTGGCGGGCCTTTTCCGCCGTGGACGCCGCCTCGCGCCGCACCTCGTTCACGGCGCGTACCGAATCCGCGGCGATCCGCCGCTGCTCGGCCCGGCTGGGCGCGGGGCTTCCCTCGGCCGGCGCGTCCTGTGATGAAGCCGGGCGTTCGCGATCCGCGCAGGCTCCCGCGCCGAGCACGAGGGCGGCCGTGAGCAGCGGGAGCAGGAGCGGGCGATGCGGCATCGATCGTCGGTGGGCGGGGTGGGGGCAGGTCGGAATCGGAATCACGCCTACAGTAGCCGCGCCCGGCGAGCGGCGAAAGTGTGTCCAAGCCGTCTCGCTGTCCTCTCCATCTGAATCCAATTTCGAAATACGTTTCATGACGAAAAAGTGAACAATTGAAGGGGTCTGCATATCCTTTGTAAAGCTCAGAGCCCGGCCGTGATTGACTTGAACTGAGTCAGCGAACTCGCGGATCTCAGCCATTTCTGTCGTGATCCACGTACCAGTCCATTCAGTGCCTTCGCCAGTTTCACAGGGGATGGCGCACTTCCCTCATGTTTGTATTATCTTGGACGTCTGGGACGTATGGGACATCTCAAGCACGATCTCGGGCCGTCGGGACATTCAGACCGTGCGGGACGTTCTAGGAATACGGGACGTGGCGGACGTGGAATCCCAGGTAGACGGCCAGCTTGCCAGAAATGAACTACGGAGATTCCATGGGAGAGCGAGCAATCGACCTGAGTCACGCTAAATCGCAGCTCCCCGAGTTGGTCAGGCAGGCAGCACGTGGAGATGATGTGATCCTCACGGAGGGCGGCGAGCCGGTCGCTATGATCATTCCCATCACTCGCGCTCACGCACCGCGGCAGTTTGGGAGCGCAAAGGGGCTGATCGAGATGCGGGATGATTTTGATGAACCCCTTGATGATTTTCGCGAGTACATGTAGCCTCCTGTCATGTCTACTCGCGCGCTGCTCGATACCCATGCCTTCATCTGGTTCATTAGCGGCAGTGAGCGCTTGAGCGCCACGGCTCGCGCGCTGATTGAAGCCCCTGAGAACCCGATCCTGGTGAGTATCGCGAGCCTGTGGGAGATCTCGATCAAGTATGGGCTTGGAAAGCTGGAACTGGCTCGTCCGTTTGACGAGCTGATCCCGGAGGAATTGGTGCGGCAGCGGATTGGCGTGCTCGACATCGACCTCAAGCACCTTGCCGAGCTGACCCGCCTGCCCCTGCATCATCGTGATCCCTTCGATCGCTTGATTGCTGCACAGGCGCTTGCGGAAGGACTGCCCATCATCAGTGTAGACGTGGCGCTCGACCCGTACGGGGTGCAGCGGATTTGGTGAGGACTGTGGGGTGAGCGAATGTGTTTACGAATCGGCCGGCAATCCACTGCGGATCGCCGGCCGATTCGCATCGCTGTGACGAGCGCTGAATCTTCCAGGCCCCGCAGCGTGTACTCACCTGCCGGATGTCTTCGGAATGTCCGCCATGAGGTTGCGACGGGGAGCGCCTCATCCCCGCACCTCGCAGAGGCGTTATACCGCAGGGGGTCAAACGACCCTGTCCACGGGCCCCGCACGAACGCACATTGGGCACGCGGATTCGGAGCATCCCTTCGAAACAGCACCTCGCCGGTCTTCAGCACTGCTGTACCGGCGCACGCGCAAACAGAACCATGATCGCGAACTTGATGATTGTTGGGATGGGCATTCTCCTCGTCGCGGGCCTTCTGTCCCTCAAGCGGATCCAGGCCGTCCGGCGCACGCGCGAGATG
>DATING010000794.1:0-1751 GCA_035474555.1 Longimicrobium sp.
CGTATCCCTGCCCCTGCCCCTGCCCCTGGCCCCGGTCGTACCCCTGCCCCCGGCCGCGGTCGCCGAATTTCCCCTGCGAGCGCTGCCCCCCGTCGCGCCGCTGGCCGCCGCCCCGCTCCATGAAGCCACGCTCGGGAAAGCCGCGCTCGCGGCCGCCGCCCCAGTCCTGCTGCTGCGGGGGCGGCTGGTCGTACCGCCCGGAGAGGTCGGCCTGATAGCGCGAGCCGCGCGACTCGCGCCGGGGCTCGCCGCGCGCGTCCAGGGGGAGGCGCGACTCTTCGCCCGCGTCGCCCACCTCCTTTTCCAGCGCCTCCACGGGGATGCCCGTGCGGTCGCTGATGCGCTTGAGGTACAGCCCCCGCACCACGCCATCCCGCGCCGCGCGGACGGTGGGAAGGAGCACGTCGATGGCGCGCCGCGTCCCCTTGATGCTGGTGAAGAGGCCCTTGCGGTCCAGCAGCTGGAGCTTGCGCTCCATGACGTCGATGGCGTCGTCCAGGTAGCGGCGCAGCGCGGCCTCGCCCTGCGCGCGAACGAGCGAGTCCGGGTCCTCGCCCTCCGGCAGGGTGGCGACGAGCACCTCCACGCCGGCGCGCAGCAGCTGGTCGCCGTTGCGAAAGGTGGCCTTGAGGCCGGCCTTGTCGCTGTCGTACAGGAGGATGGCCCGCGGCGCGTAGCGGGCGATGAGGGCGGCCTGCTCCTCGGTCATGGCGGTGCCCAGGGGCGCCACCGCGTTGCCGATGCCGTGCGCGGCCAGCGACACGTAGTCCATGTACCCCTCCACCACCAGCGCCACCCCGTCCTTGCGGATGGCGCCGCGGCTCCACCCCAGGCCGTACAGGGTGCCGCCCTTGTGGTAGATGGGGGACTCGGGCGAGTTCAGGTACTTGGGGGTGTTCTCCACCGCCTCCAGGATGCGCCCGCCGAACCCCAGCTCGCGGCCGCCCAGGTCCACGATGGGAAAGATGACGCGCCCCCGGAAGGCGTCGTACGGGTCGCGCCCGGTGCGCTTGGCCTCCTTGACCAGCCCCACGGCCAGCAGGTCCGCCGTGTGGAACCCCGCCGTGCGCGCCGCCGTGCCGAACGTGTCGAACGACTCCGGCGCCCACCCCAGGCCAAAGCGCTCGATGGTCTCGGGGGTGATGCCGCGGTTGGCCAGGTAGTCGCGCGCCTTTTGGCCGGCGGGGGAGGCGAGCTGGTCGCGGAACCACTTGGCCGCGAAGCCGTTGACCTCGTACAGCACGCGGTTGGGGTCGTCCTCGCGGTCGCGCTTCTGCTCGCGCTCGTCGGGCACCTCCACGCCCACGCGGGCGGCCACGGAGCGGACGGCTTCCGGGAAGGTCATCCCGGACTGCTTCATGAGAAAGTTGTAGATCGTCCCGGCCTCGCCGCAGACGAAGCACTTGTAGAAGCCCTTGGCCGGGTCCACGGAGAAGTTGGGCCCCTCGCCGCCGTGCAGGGGGCACGGGCCTCGCCACGTCTTCCCGGTGCGCTTGAGGCGCGTGTGCTCCGAGACGACTTCCACGAGGTCGGCGCGCTGCCGGATCTCTTCGACGAGGTGGTCCGGGATGGGCAAGGGAAAAGTGCGTTAGTGCGTAAGTGCGTGAGTGCGGGAGTGCGTAAGTGAGCGCGGCGGAGCTTTTTCGGCTCGACGGGCCGTTCTTCCTCATCGCGGGGCCGTGCGTGCTGGAGGACGACGCGCTGAACCTGACGATCGCCGAGGCGCTGGCGCGGATGGGGGATGATCTCGG
>DATING010000795.1:0-2002 GCA_035474555.1 Longimicrobium sp.
TGGGAGCCGCGCCGTCGGTTTTCGCAGTTGAAGCCCCACGCAGTTTGTGGGGCTTTCCGCGGTTGTTGCGGCGGCTTTAGCCGCTCAGGACGGATGCGTGTTCCGCCCACCAACGTCATCCGGTTGTAGCACTCTGCAACGCTGGCCGCTTCGGCGCGGAGGCGTGTCAAGCCCGTGACCGGGGATGCGAACGGCGTTATCTTCGGCGTCCCTGAATCGGCCGCGGGGTGACGTCAGCAGGGGACCTCACGCGTCTCCCGACCCGCCGCCGGAACGGAGCCGTTCCACCTCCCCCAGGGTTTTTTGGGGGAGGTCGCGAGGAACGAGCGGGTGGGGGCGCGGCTCGATGGCCGCCATCGCGGCACGTCATCCACCCCACCCCTACATGTTGTGGTGCTCCGCTCCCGCGGATCTACCCGTGGACAGTGCCATTCCGGCGGTCCTCCGCCCGAAGCCATCCCGAATCGCTCCCGCCCGCGCGGCCCGCGCGCCGCATCCCCGCACGGCGATTGCCCGCGCCGCTGCTGAACGATCGCTCGAAACAGATGATGCGGGGTATCCATGGCATACACGTTGCCAGGGCAAACACGAGCCTTGACCACTACATGTAGTGGTCTTACGTTAGTCGCACGCTAGATGTGGTGCGCGGCTGGCGGGGCTCCGGACCCCCGATGGAAGGCCGCGCAAGGTAGTTGGATCCACGTCGTTTTCGTATTTCGCCGTTCGCCCAGCGTCAACCGACAAGCCCAGGAGTCTCCCCGACATGAACCCTCCCTCCACCTCCACGACCCCGGTCGTCGCCGGCGTGAACCTGCCGCGCGCCGAGCTGAGCGACAACGCACGCATCGTCCTCGCCAAGCGCTACCTGCGCAAGGACGAGAACGGCAAGCCCGTGGAGGAGCCGGAGGAGATGTTCTGGCGCGTGGCGATGACCATCGCCGCGGCCGACGCCAAGTACGGCGCCGGCGAGGAGGAGATCCGCGCGCTGGCCAAGGAGTTCTACCTGCTGATGACGCGCCGGCTGTTCGAGCCCAACTCGCCCACGCTCATGAACGCGGGGCGGCCCCTGGGCCAGCTGAGCGCCTGCTTCGTGCTGCCGGTGGACGACGCGCTCAGCAACAACCAGAGCGGCGTGTACGACACGCTCCGGTCGATGGCCATGGTGCACCAGTCCGGCGGCGGCACGGGCTTCTCGTTCAGCCGCATCCGCCCCTCCGGTGACATCGTCCGCAGCACCACGGGCGTGGCCAGCGGGCCCATCAGCTTCATGTCGCTGTACGACTCGTCCACCGAGGTGGTGAAGCAGGGCGGCACGCGCCGCGGCGCCAACATGGGGATCCTGCGCGTGGATCACCCGAACGTCGAGGAGTTCATCGACTGTAAGCAGGACATCACCAAGATCACCAACTTCAACATCAGCGTCGCGATCACCGACGCCTTCATGAAGGCGGTGGAGAAGGGCGAGCCGTACGACCTGGTGAACCCGCGCAACGGCGAGGTGGTGGGGCAGAAGGACGCGCGCGCGATCTTCGAGAAGATCGTGCAGAACGCGTGGCGCACCGGCGAGCCGGGAGTGTTCTTCATCGACCGGGCGAACTTCTACAACCCCGTGCCGCACCTGGGTGCGTACGAAGCCACCAACCCCTGCGGCGAGCAGCCGCTGCTGCCGTACGACGTGTGCAACCTGGGCTCGGTGAACGTGGGCGCCTTCGTGCGCGACGACGTGCCGGCCGAGAGCCCCTGGTACGAGCGGGTGGACTGGAAGGAGTACCGGCGCGTGACGCGCCTGGCCACGCACTTCCTGGACAACGTGATCGACGCCAACCAGTACCCGTTGCCGGAGATCACCGACTTGGCGCACCGCATCCGCCGCATCGGGCTGGGGGTGATGGGCTTCGCCGACCTGCTGGTGCGCCTGGGCGTGCCGTACAACTCGCCCGAGGGCGTGGAGATCGGCCGGCGCATCATGGAGTTCCTGGACGAGGAGGGGAAGAAGGAGAGC
>DATING010000796.1:0-9043 GCA_035474555.1 Longimicrobium sp.
AGCTGGTCGCCGTGCAGCAGCGGCAGCGACGTGGCGTCCAGGGCGGTGGGCCCGTCGTACAGGGCCAGCGTCTTCCAGTCCAGCTGCACGGGCACGGACGCGCCCGCGTCAAAGGGGGCGGAGGGGTCCGTCACCCCCGGCCCGGCGGCGCGCGACAGCGTCACCCCCGCCAGGGAGAGCGACGTGGCCGGCGGGCGGCGCGCGTAGCGGTCCAGCACGTTGCCCAGCGTGGTCCCGATGGGCACCACCGCCTCCGTGCCGTTCACCCACACGCGGATGCACAGCCGCACCACGGCCCGCCCGCGGAAGTACGCCACGGCGTTGCCCGTGGCGGGGTAGGGCACGGTGTTCCCCAGGGCCGTGTAGCTGGCCGCCGCGGCCAGCACGAAGCTCGACGGCGTGTACGCCGTCCCCACGGCGTCCGGCGACGCCAGGGGCGAGGGAAAGAAGAGCCGGTAGAAGGGCTGCATGAAGGCGGGATAGAACAGGTCCGCCGCGTCCGCCGCGCCGGACTGCGTCTGCTGCGCCTGCTGCGACTGCGGCGCCTGCACCACCATGGCGCCCGCGCCCGCGAGCTGGGCGATGAAGGCGTCGAAGCCCACGCGCCACCCCGCGTTGCCCACGTAGCTGCCCACGTCGAAGTCCACCGACGCCCCGCCCGCGTACCCCGGCACCCACTGCGGCACGGGGGTGCCGGGCACGTTCATGTACCCGTCGAACGCCACCCGCAGCACCATCCCCGGGCGCAGGTCGGCCGTCCCCCGCGCCAGGTCCAGCCCGTACGCGTAGTACAGCGTCTCCGCGAAGGTCTGCGGCAGGGCGCGGGAGATGACGGCCTGCAGCGTCTGCACCCCCCACGGCACCACGCCGCGCGTCTCCGCCCCCTGCAGGAACGTCCCGTAGTCCGACTGCAGGCCGGTGCGGATGGCGGCCGTCCCCCACGTCCACGCCTCGCCCCCCGCCGCGATCTGCAGCGTGTAGGGATACGCGCCGCTCGTTCCCGCGTCGCCGTTGGCCGCCAGGGTAAAGGGGCCCTGCGCAAAGGGAAGCTGCGTGAGCGCCGTCCCCGCGCCGATGTCCGGCAGGTACAGCGTGGCGGCCTGCCCCGCCAGGCTGATGGTGGACGCGGGATACAGGTACGGCACGTCCTGCGAAAGCGGCGAGGTGGAAAGGAACAGCCCCGGGGCGAACAGGGGGACGGCGGCCGTGGGCGGGCCGCTGCTCGCGCCCGCGTTCGCCTGCACGACGACCGAGTACGTCAGGGTCGTGTCCGTGATCGTCGTGGGGACCACGGCGGAGCCCGCGCCGGCGGGCGCCGTCCCGCTGGTGAGCACGGACGTCGCGCCGCCCCCCGACGCCGTCTGCAGCACGGTGACGGTGTATCCCGTGGCGCCGGGGGCCGGCACCCACCGTACCGCCGCCGCGTTGCCGTTGAACGACAGGTCCACCGCCTCCGGCTGCAGCGTGGGCAGGGGGAACGGGGGCGACGGCGGGCCCGTGACGGCCGCGCCCCCGCTCGTCCACGTGGCGGCCACGGCCACGGCCTGGTCCGCGTCCACCACCAGGGTCACGGGCGCCGTCGTCCCCGTGGCGGCCGCGGGCGGCCCGCTGGGAGCGCCGTCCAGGTACGTCTGCACGCTGCAGCCCGCCGCGCCGGCCACGGGCGACCACGAGAGCGTCGTCGTCCCCGCCACCGCGTCCGTCACGGCGCTGGCCACGGCCGGCGCGGTGGTGATGAGCGCCACGGGGGTCGCCGGCGGCGGGCCGGCGCTCACGGGGCCCAGGAGCGTCACCTGGAGGGCCAGGGGGGCGCCGCTCCCCCCCGGCACGGCCACGGCGCCGGACGTGCCGTTCACGACCGCGGACGCCACGGCGACGCCCCCGCTCGTCACGGCCAGGGCGTAGCCCGCCAGCCCGGGGGCCGTCCCCGCGGCGGGCGCCGTCCACGCGGCCTGCACCACCTGGCCGTCGTAGCTCGCGCTGGCAATGGCCACGGGGAGCGTCATCAGGTTCACGGGGGCGGAGGGCGGCCCCAGGCTCCCCCCGGACTGTGCCGCGACCGTCAGCGTGTAGTAGGTCCCCGCGGCCACGGCGAAGGCCACGGTCCCCGCCGTGCCCGTGATGGTGCCCTGCGCCGCCTGGCTGGAGACGGGGGTCTGGGCCGTGGTGGTGCCCGTGACGGTGGCCTGGGCGGCGGGGACGGGCGGCGCGCCCGGCGGGTAGGCCAGGGCGACCGTCAGGGTGCCGTTCGCGTACGCCGCCCCCACGACCGCCGGCGCCAGGGCCAGCAGGGGGGCCGGCGCGCCCGGGGGGCCCGTGCCCGTGCCGTCCGTCTGCGCCAGGGCCACGGACAGCTCCGCCGGCGCGAGCCCCGCGGGGAGCGTCATCGTGACGGCGGGGTTGCCGTCGCCCCCCGCCGCGCTGGTGAGGACGCTGGTCTGCACGGGGACGCCGTTCGCGTAGGCCGTGGCCCGGAACCGGGTGCCGGCGGGGTACGACCGGTTCTGCACCGTGACGGTGTACTGCAGCCCGGCGGCCCAGGTGCCGCCGGCGTAGACGGTCGCCAGCACCTCCGCGGTGAGGGGAAAGAACCCGGCCGCGGCGGGCGGCCCGGCGCTCACGGCCCCCGTGGCGGAATCCCGGAAGATGGGCGTGAGGGTGACGGTCAGTGGCGCGCTGCCCAGCCCCAGCGGGGTGCCGGACAGCTCCCAGCGCTGAAAGAAGGCGCCCGCCGGCGTGCCGGCCGGGTAGCCCTGTCCGCCCACGGCGAGGTTCTCCAGCGTGTAGCCGTTGGCGTCCGTGACGGTGACGGCGTAGTCGCCGATCAGGTTGGTCCCCGACGGGGGCTGCCACACGGCCGTGAGCCCCACGCCGTCGTAGGTGGCCGACACCAGCGTGGGCGGGCCCAGGTAGAGGACGGGGAGCGCGTTGGACCAGGGCCCCACGGTGGCGGGGTTGGTGGACGACGACACCGCCCGCACGGCGATGTAGTAGATGGTCGTCGCCGTGAGGGCGGGCGACCCGGCCGCCTGCGTGCTCCAGGTGCCGAACGGGGCCGCCGGCGCCCCGGGCGTCACGGGGTTGCCCACCGGGTTGACCAGCTGCGCGCTGTCGAACAGCTGCATCTGCACCCAGTACGCGCCCGACGGCGCCAGGGTGGGCGTCCAGCTCAGCAGCAGCGACCAGGGGGAGCCCGCCTGGTAGGTGACGTAGTTCAGCTGGAGGGGCGGCATGCTCGGCATGGCGTCGCGCGGTCCGGGGGAGGGTGGATGCGGGGCCGCCGCGGCCCGGGGCCGCGGCGGCGTGGAGGGAGAACGGGCCTCAGCCCGCGGCGGCGACCAGGGGCAGGCCCTCCGCCAGGCGGCGGAAGTTCTCCACGTCGTGCCGCCACGCGGGGTCGTCCGTCCACCCGCGGCGCCCGGCGGCCTCCCGGGCCAGCACGTCCGTGCGCGCCTGCAGCCGGTTGTCGCCCACCAGCAGCCCGCTTGCGAAGAACGAGGCATCCGCCGCGTCCAGGTCGTCCGCCGGGCCGTCGGCCGGGGCCAGGACCAGGTTGCGCACCTCGCCGTCGTAGCGGAACGGCTCCACGGTCGTCACCGTCCGCATCCCCGCCTCCGTCTCCACCCGGTCGCCCGGGGCCACGTCGCGGGCGCGGGTCCAGCCGGCGTCCGTGCGCACGGGGTGGCCCTCCGTCATCCGCCCCGCGCGGCCGTCCTCCGTCACGATGCGCAGCATGGGGATGGGCTCGCGGCCGCGCGTGAGGTTCACCACCCGCAGCGCACCGCCGCCCGCCGTGCGCACCTGCTCGCCGATGCGCACGTCGCGCACGGGGCGCAGGGTGCCGTCGGCCATCCGCACGGGCTCGTCCTCCGCCAGGCATCCCCACATGAACTGCAGGGGCGGGGAGACGTACGTGTTCTGCATTCCCGGCGGGGTGCTGGGGTCGCTCGTGACGAAGATGGACACGTTGGGAACGCCGCCTGGGCTGTTGTTCATGGCCACGTTGAGCGTAAAGAACAGGTCCACCGTGTCGCCGCTGCTCCAGGGCGGGGGGCCCTGGTACTGCGCGGGGTTCATGCTCCACGTCAGCACGCTGGTCGCCGACGTCACCGCGGGCGGGATCTGCTCGGGCGGGAACGTGACGCTGGCGCCGCCGTTCCGCGAGATGGTGATGAGCGACCCGTTCACGTTGGTGGCCGTCTTGGGGTCGAACGTGTTGCCTGCCGGCGCCGTGGCCGTGCCCGTGACGGCCAGCTGGATGTTGGGGTTGGGATTGGGGGCGTTGCCGCCGTAGTAGTAGTCGCAGTCGGGGATCTGGTCGTCGCGGCTGAGCGCCACCCGGATGGGGCTGCCCTGGGGCGTGACCTTGTTGACCGGGTCCGTGATGACGAGCGCCAGCGACGGCTGGCTGCGCTCCTCCTCGCTGGCGCTGGCTTCGCCCGGCATCGACCCCGTCTCGAACAGGGTGAGCACGGGGACGGCGAAGCTGGAGCCCGAAGGCACGTAGTAGCCCGCGGCGTAGGCGCCGATGGCGTTGCCCGGGGCGGCGAGCGAGCCCTGCGCGCCCACCGTGAGGTACGCCTGCTTCTGCGGACCCGTGGAGCTGGTGGCCACCACCTGGTACGCCGTCAGGTCCACGATCTCCAGCGTCAGCTCGTTCAGCTGCATCACGCCCGGAACGGTGAGCACGGCGCTGGCGCCCGCCTGCGACATCCCCGTGCCGGCCCTGTAGTCCACCGCGGCGATGAACGCGGCCGGCTGCCAGGTGGTGCCCAGCAGGAAGCTCTCGGCGGCGCGGGTGGGGCCCGCCGGCGCCGCCGTGGCCTGGTATCCCGTCACGGCCGCGCCGGGGGCCGTGGCCGGGCGCCAGCCCACGAAGTTGGGATGCGCGTCGCTGGGCGCCGGGGGCAGGTGCACCGACTGCGGCCGCGTGGCCACCCCGTTGCGCCGCTGCCAGGCCGCCGTGGCATCGAAGATCTGCTGCTTCTGGGGAAAGAAGCGGCCCAGGTCCGCCGGGGTGCCGAAGCGTGCCTCGAAAAAGCGCCGCTGCCCCTCGTCGTTGAGGTCCAGCGGCAGCACCTTGGTCCCGGGGCGGAACGGGCAGGGCTGCGCCAGGCCGCGCACGTAGTTCAGCAGGTCGATTTCTTCGGTGGACAGGGGCGCGGAGGGGCGGCCCCAGCTGTCGGTCACGCTCATGGGAGCTTTCTGGGCGGCAGGGTGTGCGGAGGAGGGGGGCGTTCGGGCCGGTGCCCGGGGCTGCTACCGGAACCGCTTTCAGAAACTGGCGCCTGCCGGCGGGAAAGTCAAAGGAAATGAGGCGCTTGAAATTCGCGCAATTTGTTTCCTCGCGCGAAGCACTTCGGGTGCATCCGCTTACGCTGCTTTGGCCCAAAGCGCGCTGCGCTCCTGGGGTCCGCCTGCGGGCGCGGGGACTCGTGCAGGGGCGGGCGCGGGTAACCGGCAGGTAAAGAATTCGTAAAACTTGGTTCGGCAGGGTGGTGCCGTACGCCCAGCTGCGCGGTGCGCGACGGGCCCAAGGGTGCGGGATCCGGCGTACTTCCTGGATTCCCGCCGGGCCGGGCCGGACCCTCGCGTGACCAATTCGGAGCGCCGGGCCGATCGATTAGCGTCCTCCTCATGGATCGCGCGCCCGTCGCGGGTGGGGGAGCCTCTACGTGTCCCTGCGGATGCGCGGCACCCGCCCGGCGTTCCCCCCCAGCGGTCGGCTTCGGCCCGTTCTCCACCGGCGCCTTCTACGCCGTGCACGATGACGGCAACGTGGCCGCCTTCTCCTGGACCGCCATCGCGGGCGCGCTGGGGTTGCGCAAGGATTGCATGCTCCCGGCGCGGTGACGGGCTGACGGCGCTACCTGACGCGCGAAGGGCGCGGGGGATGCTCCCTCGCGCCCTTCGCGTTTCCGTACCAGGGTAACAGACTCAGACTGGGTTCTCAAATGGGGCGGCCGTGTATCAAAGTCCAGATTGCCGGCTGGAAATATCGGATGATCTTTGCGCAGCCCAGCTAGATACAGCCGCTCGAGATCACGAAGGTAGAATTAAATGTCGAACAGGCGCAGCAGTTCTTCGGGATCCAGGGGTACGGGTTGCTCGAAATCGATCGAAGCGAGCCCCAGCGCATCGGCGTAGACGCGGCGCAGAAACGGGTAGATGGATGCGTACGGCACTACTACTGAATGTGATCCGGTGTAATACGGCGCCACTTGGTACGGCGGAAACAGCAGTAGCAGTCCATCCTCCGTGAACCCGAAGTGGGCGAATGCATCCCAGTCCGCCGTCCCGTGGGCGAGAGGATCGTACCCCAATGGGCCCTTCTCGACGGCCAACGGATCCTCCTCACTCACGGGCAGCACCTCTTCGCTGTCCCAAGGAGCCTCATCACACACGAGCACTGCTTGCTCGCTCACCCACAGGCCGCCCACCGGCGCAGTTTCCTCACTTGACGACAGGCCCTCCTCGCTCCCCGGCGACTGCTCGCGGTCAAATTCGGCTCTTAGTCGGGCTCGCGCCTCCGCCTGCAGCAACGCGAGTCCTGCGTCCGGATCCTGGAAAATGACCGCGAGCCTCTCGATACGCACCAGCGGCTCCATGACGAACACCCAAGAGCTGAACCCGTAGTTTCCGTGGATGGCGCCCCCGCCGTAGGTATAGATCTCCAGTTGCTGGCTTAGCACGCGGTCTTTTATGACGGGGGCGACGCAGGTGACGCGCAGCAGGTCAGTTCGCTGCGATGCCCGCTGGCCAAACGAAAAATGCTCCGGCCACTGATGCAGCTTCGTGGAGCGTTCCCGCGCCACCATCATCCGAACCTCCGACTGGATGGCGTCGCTGATCTGCGAGACGAGCGGATACGTCTCCGATCGGTAAATGGGCCAGGTAACCTCCACGTCATAGCCGGGCAGACCTTCCCAATCCTCCTTGTACGAGTCGAATCTCCAGTCGACCCCGGCATTCACCTGTGCCGCCTCACGCGTCCGCTCTACCTTCCCGAGCGCGGCATGGACGGCTTTGAGCAGTTGATCCTGACCTCCGGCATCTGCAAGGACGAGGCAGTGCAGGCGCTTCAGCGCGTCGGGGATGGTAACCCCTGGATCCAGCGTCACCGGGATGGCGTAGATGCGGTGGTCAGGGCGCTCGTGGAGCTTGTCGACCACCATCCGCAGCTCGCGCTGTACGTAGCCGGTGCGATCCACGCTGTTCTGGGAGATGAAGACGATCACCGCGACAGCCGCATCCAGCGCCCTCCGGATCTCGGATTCCCAGTGCTGTCCGGGAAGAATGCGCTCGATGTCCATCCACACGCCGACGCCGTTCTCCAAAAGGAAGTGGTGAACGCGGAGCACGCGGTCCCGATCGGGCGAGGCGTAGCTGAGGAAGACGAAGGGTGGCTCCAAGGGCTCCATGCGCGGTTGGTTCGAAGGGGGAGATGATAAACGATAATTTGGGCTGGATGACTGAATCATGCCGCCGCATCTGCCGGCGCACCAGATTGCGCCTCGTCCGCCTAAGCGGAGGCCCTGCATCGGCGTGGGATGAGGTGCGCAACACGGACGGCGTGGCGCTCACGCAGACGGGCTTCGGCCCGTTCCCCGCCAGCGCCTTCTACGCCGTGCACGACGACGGCAACGTGGCCGCCTTCTCCTGGTCCGCCATCGCGGACGCGCTCGGGCTGCGCAAGGACTGCACGCAGCCGGCGCGGTGACGTGCTGGGAGGGGGATGGATGTGCGAAGGGCGCGGGGGAGATGATCCTCCGCGCCCTTTGTGTTACGTCTGATAATCCGTTCCTCAAAACCCAGCCGTCAGAGGCAGCGATAACACACTTCATATTGCGGTACGTAGCTACAGGACGCACTACATGCAGTCTCCGCGAGAACCGATATGCGCAAGTTGCACCCAGATCGTCCCTTAGCGGTGATGGTGAAGATTTACCGAAAGCCCGCTTATCGAACCCCTCAGCCATGCGCGAGAAGGACCGGTGGGGGAGGTGCGCGCTCCGGACCGTCGCGGACGGGGCTGGCAGAGCGGCGGATGGGCCTCCATCTTCCATCCGCGCCGATCATCTCCTCCTTTCCGGACCCCTTCCTTTCATTCATCCCCCATGCGACTGCACGCCATTCTCCTTGCCGCGCTGCTGGCGCCCGCGCTGCTTGCCGCGCAGCCCGCCACGCCCTTGATCATCACGGACGAACGCACCGCCGCCCTCGGCGGGCTGCTGGGGAGCGACCTGGTGGCGCCCCACCGGCTGGTGATGCTTCCCGGTGACACGCTGCTCTGGGAGAGGCCGGACACCCGGTTCTCCTACCGCATTCCGCTCCGCGCGGTCGATGTGGTCCCCGTGGAGATGGCCGCCCGGGTGGCGCTGCGCTGCCGCGCGGGGGACTGCATCCGGGAGGAGTCATCGGGGCGCACCAGGCAAACCTGGGAGGCCAGCTGGTTCTTCTATCGCAGGAGGATGGACAACGAGCCGGGCGAATCCCTGGTGGTGATCGACACGGCGCTCATGGCTCGCGGAGAGATCGCGCTGAGGGAGCTGGTAGCGGCCGTGGCCGGGCCGGCCACGCAGCCGCCCGCCGACTCAACCGCGGCCGAGCGGCTGGTGGCGGCGCTCTGGAACTCCACGCGCGTGCTTCCCGTGCGGGGCGACACACTGGTCGTGGTCGAAGACGAGCGGTGGACCTACCACATCCCCCTTTCGCGGGCGGAGGTGGTGACGTGGCCGGAGCACAGCCAGGTAGGCTTCCGCTGCCGGGCCCGCGCGAATTGCATCCGCGTGAGCATGCCGGGCACCACCTATCGCATGCCGGAGCTCCCGCTCAACGTCCATGAATCGAAGCGCGCCGCGGCGCTGCAGGCGCTCCGCGACATCGCCCAGGAGAGCGGATTCCCTCCCGCCAGCCCGTAAGCGTGGGTGCTGGCACCGTCGCCGAGATCCTGGCGGAGGATCGTCCGCGTGCCTGTGATCGAGACGGCAGATCAGGCGGGGCAGGTGTGGCGGAGGAGAGGCGGATGGATGCACGAAGGGCG
>DATING010000797.1:0-3465 GCA_035474555.1 Longimicrobium sp.
GCTGGACGTCACGCGCCAGCGCGAGGCGCGGCGCGAGGCGGCCCGTGGCGAGGTCGCGTCCGCCGAGGCACGGCTGGCGGCGGAGACGGCCCGCATGCGCGCGGAGGTGCGGACGGCGTACCTGCGCGCCGTGGGCGCCGAGGCGCGGCTGGCGGTGCTGAGCGACGCCGTCCTCGTGTTTCGCGAGGCGGAGCGCGCGGGGCAGTCGCGCTACCGCGAGGGCGACATCTCCGCGTACGAGCTGCAGCGCCTGCAGGTGGAGACGGCGCGCTACGAGACGCTGCTGGCCGAGGCCCGGCTGGAGCTGCTGCGCTCCGGCCGCGAGCTGGCCACGCTCACCGTCTTCGAGCCGGGACGCGAGGGGGTGGTGCTCCTCCCCGCCGATTCGCTGACCGGGCTGCTCGGGTCGGACGACGTGATCGCGGCCGATACCGCGCTCGCGCTCGCCCGGCGCCGCGCGGACGTGCGCGCGGCGGAGGCGGACGTGGAAGCCGCGCGGGCCCGGGTGGCGCTCGCGGGCCGCGGCCGCCGCTTCAATCCCACAGTGACGGCCGGCCTCAAGGAGCAGGCGGGCGGGATGTACGGCGGCGTGCTGGGCGTCTCCGTGCCGCTCCCCGTCTCCGACCGCAACCGCGGGCCGATTGCCGAGGCGGAGGCCGCGCTTGCGCAGGCGGAGACGCGCCGGGCGCTCGCCGTCCGCGCGGCGGAGACGGACGTGCTGCGCGCGCTCGATCGCCAGCGCTCGCTCGCGGACCGGCTGACGTTGCGCGAGGGGCTGCTGGCGCGCACGGGCACCCTGCTGCAATCCGCCCGCGTCGCTTACGCCGAGGGGGAGATGACGCTGCTGGAGCTGCTGGACGCGGCCGAGACCTACCGCACCGCCCGCGAGCAGGCCGACGCCCTGCTCGCCGAATACCTGCTCAGCGTGGCCGACGTGGAACGGGCCATCGGAGGAACGGATCGATGAAGACGAATAGATCGCTTCTGTGGATGATCATCGCCGCGGCGCTGGTCTCGGCGCCGGCGTGCGGCGGGGACGCGCCCGCGGCGGAGGGGGAGGACGAGATCCCCGCCGTGGTGGTGACCCGGTGGAACGACTCCACGGAGCTGTTCCTGGAGTACCCGCACCTGCTCGCGGGCCAGCAGACGGGGAACTGGGCCATCCACCTGAGCAACATGAAGAACTTCAAGCCGATCACGGAGGGCGCGCTCACGGTGCGCTTTCTCCGCGACGGCCGGGAAGCGAAATCCTTTACGATCCCGGCGCCCGCGCGGAACGGCATCTACCTGCTGGACCCGGAGATCCCGGAAGCCGGCACGTACGAGGTGCGGCTGGCGCTGCGCAGCCCGCAGGTGAGCAGCGAGCACGTCCTGCCGCAGGTGCGCGTCTTCGCTTCGCGCGGCCAGGTGCCGGCGGAGGCGGAGGAGGCCGGCGGCATCTCGTATCTCAAGGAGCAGCAGTGGGTGACGGACTTCGCCGTGGCGCCCGCGGCGGAGCGCGAGGTGGCGCGCAGCATCTCCGTCCCCGGTGAGCTGGGGGCGCGGGACGGCGCGCAGGTGCAGGTCTCCGCGCCCGCAAGCGGCATCGCGGCGGCGGAGGCGAACGCCGGCGCGCCGTCCGTGGGCGCGTTCGTGCGCGCCGGGCAGGTGCTCGCCGTGCTTTCGCCCACGTCGGAGGAGGGCGGATACGCGCGCATCCGCGAGAGCCAGGAGCGGCTCGCGCGCGAGGCGGCGCGCGCCCGGCGCCTGTACGAGGCCGGGAGCATCCCCCGCAAGCGGCTGGAAGAGGCGGAGCACGAGCTGAGCGTGGCCCGGGCGGAGGCGCGCGCCATGGGCGGCGGACCGGACGCGGACTACCGCTACCGCGTTCGCGCGCCCATCTCCGGCTTCGTCACGGCGCGCAGCTTCGTCCCCGGCGGGCGGGTGGCGGCGGGGGAGCCGCTGTTCACGGTGATCGATCCCGGCACGCTCTGGCTGCGCGTGCAGGTGCCCGCGGCGGAGGCCAGCCGCCTGGCGAGCGGCGCGCGGGCGGCGTTCACGCTGGAGGGCGACCCGCAGACGCGCACGACGGGGCCGCTGGTTTCCGTCGGCACCACGGTGGATCCGCAGACGCGCACCGTCGCCGCGACGTTCGCGGTGCCGAACCCGGACGGCGCGCTGCGCGTGGGGCAGTTCGCGCGGGTGAGCGTGCCCGTGGGCGGCACCGTGCGCGGCGTGGCGATCCCGACCTCCGCCATCATCGACGACGGCGGGACACCCGTGGCCTACGTGCAGGCGGGCGGCGAGACCTTCGAGCGCCGCGCGCTCAAGCTGGGCGAGAACGACGGCACCGTGACGGAAGTGCTGGAGGGGATCAAGCCCGGCGAGATGGTGGTGACCGTGGGCGCCTACCAGGTGCGCCTCGCCTCCATGTCCAGCACGCCGATGTCCGGCGGCCACGCGCACTGAGGGAGGAACCATGCTGGACGCAGTCATCCACTGGTCCCTCCGCAACCGCCTGCTGGTGAGCATCGCGGCCGTGATGGTGCTGATCGCGGGCGCCATCACCGCGGCGCGCATGCCGGTGGACGTGTTCCCGGACCTCACCGCGCCCACGGTCACCGTGCTGGTGGAAGCGCACGGGATGGCGCCCGAGGAGGTGGAGACGCTCGTCACCTTTCCCGTGGAGACGGCCGTCAACGGGTCGACGGGGGTGCGCCGGGTACGCTCGGCGACGTCGCAGGGCATCGCCATCGTCTTCGTGGAGTTCGACTGGGGGACGGACATCTTCCAGGCCCGCCAGATCGTCGCCGAAAAGCTTCAGCTGGTCGCGGGCTCGCTGCCGGACGGCGTGCCGCCCCCGGTGCTGGCGCCCGTCTCGTCCATCATGGGCGAGATCATGATCGTGGGCGTGACGGGCGGGCCCAACGTGTCGCCCATGGACGTGCGCGCGGCGGCGGACTGGACCGTGCGCCGGCGGCTGCTGGCCGTCCCCGGCGTGTCGCAGGTGGTGCCCATCGGCGGGGAGGTGAAGCAGTACCAGGTGCTCGTCAGTCCCGACCGGCTGAACGCCTACGGGGTGACGCTGCTGGACGTGCTGCACGCGGCCGAGGGCGCCAACGTGAACGCATCCGGCGGCGTGTACATGGACCGCGGACAGGAGTACGTGATCCGCGGCATTGGCCGGGCGCAGAACGTGGCGGACATCGGCAGCACGGTCGTCGCCGTGCGCAACGGGACGCCGGTGCTCGTGCGCGACGTCGCCACCGTGCAGGTGGGACCGTCGGAGAAGCTGGGCGACGGCAGCATCAACGCCCGGCCGGCGGTGGTGATGTCGGTGATGAAGCAGCCGAACACCAACACGCTGGAGCTGACGAAGCGCATCGACGCCACGCTGGACGAGCTTCAGCCCTCGCTCCCGGCCGGCATCAAGGTCAACAAGGGGGTGTTCCGGCAGGCGTCGTTCATCCGCACGGCGGTGGACAA
>DATING010000798.1:0-2635 GCA_035474555.1 Longimicrobium sp.
CTTGGGGACAATCCCTTTGCCCGGCGCTCGATGCGTTGCTGCAATGGGCGGAGAGCCGCCCTGCCTCCGATGCGGGCGCCTGACCCACGGTGGGAACGGACGGCCACGGCGGCAGACGACGAGAGGGGGGCGGCGAGGGAATATCCTCGCTGCCCCTCTTTTGTCGATCTTACGCAGCGCCTACCAGCTCCTCGCTCTTCGCCCAGAGCCGCATGGCCCGGTCGGCATCCAGCGCAAACGGGTTTGGCGTGTCGTTGACCGGTGCGACCGGTCCAGGCAGGCTTGCGCCGGCCCGGCACTTCGGATCTTTTGCCATCATGCCCCGTGGGCACACGGCACGGCAGGCGCGCAGTTCCACCCACAGCGGTCGCATCGGCCGAGGACGTCATGAGACAGTACAAGGTCGAGGCGCTCGCGTTCTTTCCGGAGCTTTCATTCGACAAGGAGAAGGTCATCCGGACGTCGCAGGCCGCCATCCAGCAGGTGCTCGACGACTACGCGCGCCGGGGCTGGCGCCTCGTGTCGACGAACGCGACCGACTCGGGTCGGCGGTCTACGTCTACCTGTACTTCGCGACCGACGGAGGCGCGGCATGACGAGGCGGCGTTCCGCGCGACTGCTGCTGGGGCGAGCCAGCAGGCCTGGGGTGTGCCATCACCCCCTGACGGCACCGCCCGGGGCAGGTGCCGTTCTTTTCGTCCTCCACCTCATCCGGAAGCCCGGAAGCGAAAGCTCCACCTGAACACCGAAGACCTGCGCGTGGAAGCGTTCACCATCCGGGCGTGCGGGCCCGGCGAGGCCGGCCGCCTCGCCGCCACCGGGGCGCACCTGTTCACGCAGGCCTACGGGCCCACGCACCCGGAGCCCGAGCTCAGCGCCTACCTCGCCCGCGCGTTCGCGCCCGCGCGGCTCGCCGCCGAGCTGGCCGACCCGGGCCGACGCGCACTTGTCGCGGAGAGCGGCGGGCGGTGGATCGGCTATGCGTATCTCCAGGAGTCCGCGCAGGGGTGGCCGAGCGGCGTGCCGGGGCAGCGCCCGGTGGAGATCGTGCGGTTCTACGTCGACGCCGGGTGGCACGGGCGCGGGGTCGCTGCGGCGCTGATGGCGGCGTGCGAGGACGAGGCGCGGGGGCGGGGCGCCGACGCGCTCTGGCTGGGTGTGTGGCAGGAGGCGGCGCGTCCGATCGCCTTTTACCGGCGCGCGGGATTCGAGGTCGTGGGCACGGCCACGTTCACGTTCGGCGACCGGCTGGACGACGACTGGGTGATGGCGCGGCGGCTTGCCGGAGCCGATCTTCCGTGAGGGCGGCTGGAGGCGCGGTTCGGCTCCTTTGAATCATCACGGAGAGGGATGATGAAGCTGCTGCTCACCTCCGGGGGCGTCACGAACACCACCATCCGTAACGCGCTGGTGGACCTGCTGGGCAAGCCGATCGCCGACTCCACCGCGCTGTGCATCCCGACGGCGCAGTGGGGCCATCCGATGTGCGGGCCCGCCTCGGCGCGGGGCTTCGTCGTCGGCGCGCCGCCGTGGCACCACATGGCCGGCCTGGGCTGGAAGTCGCTGGGGCTGCTGGAGCTTACCGCACTGCCCACCATTGGCGAGGAGCGCTGGGTGCCGTGGGTGCGGGAGGCCGACGTCCTGCTCGTGGACGGCGGCGACGCGACGTACCTGTGCCACTGGATGCGCCAGTCCGGGCTGGCGGACGTCCTGCCGTCGCTGTCCCGGACCGTCTGGGTGGGCGTGAGCGCCGGCAGCATGGTGATGACCCCACGCATCGGCGACTACCTCGTGGAGTGGAAGTCCGCGCCGGACGACCGGACCCTCGGGATCGTGGACTTCTCGATCTTTCCGCACCTGGACCACGAGATGATGCCGGGGAACACCCGGGCCCACGCGGAGCGGTGGGCGGCCGGCATCGAGGGTCCGGCGTACGCCATCGACGACGAGACCGCGATCACGGTGGTGGATTCTGTCGTCGAAGTCATATCCGAGGGGCACTGGGAGCGGTTCGCGTCCTGATGCGTGCACGCCGGTATGCTGAGTCTTCCTGCGTAGCCAGTCGTTTTGGATCCTCAACCCGGGCGCACGGCTTATCGTCGTGACGATCCCCCCACGTCACTCGCCGGCTAACCCGTGCCGCAGTGGGCGCTCGCGTGCGCACGTCGGCCGTGCGCAAGGGCCGTATCGTGGCGCTACGCCGGCCGTGTCGAAGTCGGCCGCGCTCGTTCGTCGCACATGTACAGGCGGGCTGGATCAAGCGATGACGCCGTCACTTGCACCTGAAGCAACGAGGCTTGCATGCAGACAAACGAGACGCCCAAAGGGCCAGCGTCCTACTTCCCCTCCATCGAGAAGAAGTACGGGCAGCCGATCGAGCACTGGCTGGAGCTGGTGCGCACCCGCCAGGGGATGAAGCACATGGAGATGGTGAGCTGGCTCAAGACGGAGCACGGCCTTGGTCACGGGCACGCCAACGCGATCGTCGCCTACGTCCTCGCAGAGAAAGCGTAGGTCCGGCACCCGGGCACGACGCGGAGTAGGGGCTGAATCGCGCACACCGTTCAACACGAGGAGAGCGCTGGATGCCGGACACGCACAAGGCAGTGTTGACGAAGGCCAATGCGGCCATCTC
>DATING010000799.1:0-4204 GCA_035474555.1 Longimicrobium sp.
TGGCGGGGTTCTGCCACCAGGGGAGCGAGCGGTTCCTCATGTTCGTGAGTGAGGACGCCGGGATGGTGTACTTCATCCTTCCCGAGCACCGCGAATGGCGCACGGGCGACTATGCCGTGGACGACCTGTCGTTCGCGGACCCGGACATGTCCGACCCCGACGTCATCTATTCCGAGCTGATGGGCATCGACCCGCGCGCGGAGGCGGACGACGGGGTGCTTTACGATACGGACGTCACCTCCGGCACGGTGCACGTGGACCGCGCCACGGCCACGCACCTCACGGGGACGCTGCGCCTGAACGTCCGCGTACGCGTGAACGATCCCGCCGGGCCCTCGCGGACGGAGCGGGCCACGATCACCGCGGCCTTCGACGCCTATCCCGTGGCCCGCTGCCCCGAGGCCATGACGGGCGGATGAGCGGCCGGGGCGGGGGATGATGGTCCTCCGCCCCGGGCGGGCCGTCAATCCGCCGCGCGCAGGTACTGCACGGGCCAGGGCGCGGACTGGCCGAGCGCCCGGGCGGCGCGCAGGGGCCAGTACGGGTCGCGCAGGAGCTCGCGCGCCAGCAGCACCACGTCGGCGTCGCCGCGGCGGATGATGTCGTCCGCCTGCCGCGGGTCCGTGATGAGCCCCACGGCCGCCGTGGCGATGCCGCCGCGGGCGCGCACCTCCGCCGCGAAGTGCGTCTGGTAGCCGGGCCCCACGGGGATGGTCACCCCCGGCACCAGGCCGCCGGTGGAGCAGTCCACCAGGTCCACGCCGCGCCCCGCCAGCACGCGCGCCAGCTCCACCGACTGCTCCAGGTCCCATCCGCCGTCCGCCCAGTCGGTTGCGGAAATGCGCACGAACAGCGGCAGCGCGTCCGGCCACACCGCGCGCACGGCATCCACCACCTCCAGCGTGAGGCGGATGCGGTTCTCGAAGGTTCCGCCGTACGCGTCCGTGCGCTGGTTGCTGAGCGGGGACAGGAACTGGTGCAGCAGGTAGCCGTGCGCGGCGTGGATCTCGGCCACCCGGAAGCCCGCCTCCAGCGCCCGCCGCGCGCCGTCCGCGAAGGCCTGCACCACGCCGCGGATGCCGTCCGCGTCCAGCGCCCTCGGCACGGGCGAGCGCCGGCCGAACGCGATCTCGCTCGGTCCCCACACGGGGCTCCATCCGCCCTGCTCCGGCTCCACCGGGCCGTTGCCCTCCCACGGCACGGCGGTGGATGCCTTGCGCCCGGCGTGGGCCAGCTGGATGCCCGGGACGGAGCCGTGCTCCGCGATCAGCCGGACGCAGCGCGCCAGCCCCTCCACGTGCGCGTCCGTCCAGATCCCCAGGTCGCCGGGGGAGATGCGGCCGTCCGCCGTGACGGCGGTGGCCTCCGTGATCACCAGCCCCGCGCCGCCCACGGCGCGGCTGCCCAGGTGCAGGTAGTGCCAGTCGTTGGCGAACCCGTCCGTGCTGGAGTACTGGCACATGGGGCTCACGCCCACGCGGTTCCGCAGCTCCACGCCGCGCAGCTTCAGCGGCGAAAACAGTCCCTGGTCGCTCACCCTCGCGTGCTCCTCGATGCTGATTTTCGGGGGATGGATTTCGTCCTGCCGCCGCGCAACGCCCGAGCCACGTTCCGGCCACGCAGCGGCGGCCTCACGCGGAGGACGCGGAGGACGCGGAGGGAGAGTACGCGGAGACGGCCCTGCGCGCATCCTCCCGCCCGTCTCCATCGTCCGATGGATTGCGGTCGATGTGCTTGCGCCCGGTGCGGCGTCGGCGCAGGATGCAGAGACTCGACCGCTGTCGTGGTGTCCGCGGAGGCGGACAGCGTGAAGTTGTAGCCGCGAATTCATTCGCTTTCCCTTCCCCCGCGATCTACCCTCCCGCATCCACGCGCCCCGCATCCACCCGCTCTCCGTTCCCATGACCGACGCACGCGACACCCTTCGCCTCTCCTCCGACACCGCGGAGATGGACGTGAACGCCATCCACGCGTACCTCGCCGGCGAGTCGTACTGGGCGCTGGACATCCCGCGGGAGATCGTCGCGCGGTCGGTGGAGAACTCGGTGTGCTTCGGGGTGTTCGACGGCGCGGCGCAGGTGGCGTTCGCGCGCGTGATCACCGACCGCGCGACGTTCGCCTACCTGTGCGACGTGTACGTGCTGGAGCCGTACCGCGGGCGCGGCATCAGCAAATGGATGATGGAGGCCGTGGACGCGCACCCGGAATTGCAGGGGCTGCGGCGCTGGCACCTGCTGACCCACGACGCCCACGGGTTGTACGCGCGGTTCGGATTCGCCCCGCCCGCGCACCCGGACCGCCACATGGAGCGCACCCGCCTGGGGATGTACACGCGCGCGGAGCCGGACCCCAGCTGAGACGCGCGCGCGATCAAACAGGTTGACACGAGAGGCGTGGGCGCTCCATTGTAACGAACCTCTCGGCCGCCCTCCGCTCTTCCCCCGGACGAAAACCCCAGCCCGCGCCGCATTCCAGGGTGCACGCGCCGAACCGCGGCCCGGCAGGATGCCTTCGCACGGACTGTAATCAATCAAAATTCGTCGGGATGAGAAAGCGTACCGGCACGAGAGGCTCCTGATGTTCGTCTGCGTCCCCCTCGAAAGGACCGCGATGACCGAACACGCGCACGATCGCCCCACGTCCCGCCGGCGCTCCCTGGCCCTCCCCGCGATGCTGCTGGCCGCCGCGCTGGCCGCCTGCACCGGCGACACGCCCCTGCAGCCGGAACGCGCCGCCACGCCGGACGGGCCGTCGCTGCTGGTGAACCCGCTCTGCTCCGGGAGCGGCGGCACCACGCACAACTGGATCACCGTCTCCACCACGCAGAACTGGTATGCGTCCGGCAACCCGCACCGGGTGAACGGCACCCTGTACGTTGCGTCCGGCGGCAACCTCCGCATGCACCCCGGCGTGCTGGTGTGCTTCGATGCCTACTCGAGCATCTACGCGTACGACGGGGGGCGCGTGGGCATCGAGGGCGCCGACACCGCGCGGGTGGTGCTCACCGCGACGGATCCGGCGCTGGGGTGGGGCGGGATCGGGCTGACGGGCACGCCCAGCGCCACGAGCACCGTCGGCTACGCCCGCGTGGAGATGGTGGGCGTGTACAACGTCGGGATCTACACCACCGATGCCCACGACGTAGTGGTGGGGAACACCGTCATCCGCCAGAGCGGGCGGGGCGTGTCGTTGCAAGCGCCCGGGTCGCGCATCATCGACTCGCGGGTGGACACCACCACCTACCGCGACCTGCCGGCGGTGGTGCTGGGCGACAGCACGCGGTTCACGCGCACCACGGTGCTGGACGCGGCCGGGATCGGCGTGCTGGTGACGGCAACGTCCGGCGTGGAGCTGCTGGGCGGGCGCATCGAGGGGAGCGGAGACACGGGACTGTACGTGTACTACCCCGGCGCCGTTTCCAGCTTTCAGCCCCTGCGCGTGACGGGGAGCGGGGGCTATGGCGTGGAGCTCCCCATCGACGCCCTGGCGCGCGGGTACGGCTCGGTCGCGGAGATGGACTCGCTGCTGGGCAACGGCCGCGACACGGTGGTGGTCACGGGCGGCACGCTCACCTCGGCCGCGTACGCCACGGCGGGGCTGCCCTGGCGGGTGCGGAGCACCCCCACGGTGGGCACCGGGGGATCGCTGCGGCCGCAGCCGGGCGCAAAGCTGTTCTTCGATCCGTACGCGGGCTTCGCCTTCAGCGGCGGGCGGCTGCTCTCGCGCGGAACGCTGGCGGCGCCCGTGCTGTGGACGGCCGACGACCCGGCGCTGGGGTGGTACGGCATCTCCCTGCAGGGCACGCCGTCCAGCGTCAGCTTCATCACCAACACCCGCCTGGAGCACGTGAACGTGAACGCCACGGCCGTGACGACGGACGTGGACCACGGCGTGGTCATCGACAGCGCGGTGTTCCGCCAGGTGGGGCGCGCGGCCGTGCTGCTTTCCACCGGCTCCAGGCTGAGCCGCAGCCGCGTGGACACCACGCTGTACGCCTACGCCCCGGCGGTGCAGCTCGCGGCCAACGCGCGGCTGGAAAGCACGCTCATCCGCGGCTCGTCGGCGGACGGCGTGCAGATCGATGCATCTACCGTACAGATCGTCTCGTGCGAGGTGCGCGGCAGCGTGGGAGACGGCATCCAGGTCGTGAGCGGCTCTCCGGGCGGCACGGAGATCAGCAACTGCAACCTGGTGGACAACGGGG
>DATING010000800.1:0-5058 GCA_035474555.1 Longimicrobium sp.
TCCCTGGGCCGGTTTCAGCAGAACAGCAAGCTGAGCCGTGAAAGCGCCGACGCGGACCTTTCCAGCTATTCGTTCCACATGGCCGACCAGGGGACCGACGCGATGGAGCGCGAAAAGTCCTTTCTCTTTGCCAGCAAGGAAGGCCGCTACCTGTACCGCATCGAGGAGGCCCTGCGCCGGCTGTACAAGGATCCTGAAGGGTTCGGCATCTGCCACGGCTGCAAGAAGGACATCCCGTTTCAGCGGCTGGAAGCTCTGCCCCACGCGCGGTACTGCCTGGACTGCAAGCGACGCGAGGAAGAGGAGAAGGCGGCGTAGGGCGGAACTGCGGGTTACAGGGGACAGGTTACAGGGAACAGCCTGCGACTGCATGAAGGGCGGCTCTCCGCGAGGGGGAGCCGCCCTTCGTTTTTGTCGATTGTTGGATGCAGCTTGGCGCAGTATGTTTGCGCCCCGTGGCTCGCCCGTCCCCGGCGAGCAGGCGCCCTCCCGATGGTCCATCCACCCCCCGCATGACGAGACCGTGCTTCGCCGCGGCGCTGGCCGGCGCCGTTCTGCTCGTGGCCTGTGAAAACGGGTCCACGGAGCCGCCGCGCGCGGGAGTTCCGCGATCGATCGCGTACGCGGCGGGCAGCGGGCAGCATGGGTTCGCGGGCGAGGCGCTGGAGCAGCCGCTCGTGGTGCAGGTGCTGGACGGCCGCGGCGAGCCGGCCGCGGGCGCCGTCGTCACCTTCGCCACGCGCGACAGCACGCACGGGTTCGTCACCCCCGCCCGCGCGACGTCCGACGCGGAGGGGCGGGTGTCCGCGTCCTGGCGGCTGGGGCGGCATGCGGGCGGGGACACCGTCACGGCCACGGCGGAGCTGGCGGGCGGCCCCCTCGTCTTTACCGCGACGGCGCACCCCAACGGCGTGATCTCCGGCACCGTCACGACGGACGGCGTGCCGCCCGTCTTCGGCCGCGTCCGCTTCGACGCGGGGCCGGTGGCGGCGGGACTGCCGGTCCTCCCCCTCCCGCAGATGGAGGGGGACGGGGGTGCGTCCTCCCCCACGACGCTCGTCGTGCACTTTCGCGCGGAGCGGATCGGGGCACCGCGGGTGGGGGCGGCGGCGCACCGCTCGCGCGGTACGGCGGGCGCGGTGTCGCGGGCCATGCGGGCACGCCTGTCGCCGCACGCGAAGGCAGGATTCCGCCTGCGCGACCTGTCGCCGGCCTTGCTGGCGGCGCGCATCGAGACCGAGCCGGGGCGCGCGGACTCCGTGCGCGCCGCCCTCCTGGCCGATCCCAGCGTCGCGGACGTGCGGGCGGATGCCTACGCCTACCTGGCCGCCGCGCGCACGCCGGACGACGCGCTGTGGCCCGCGCAGCAGTGGCACTACGGGATGGTGGACCTGCCGCGCGCCTGGCGCATTACCACGGGGAGCGAGCAGGTGCTGGTGGCGGTGGTGGATGACGGCATCCGCTTCGACCACCCGGACCTGGCGCCCAACCTGACGGCGGACGGATACGACTTCGTCTCGCCGTCCACGGCGCCCGTCTGCGGGGGCGGCACGGCGGACCTCACGGGGGACGGCGACGGCTACGATCCCGATCCCACCATCCCCGTCGTCTACGGGCGGACGGGGGCCTGTGTGCGGGAGGCGCCTTCCGGCGGGCACGGGCTGCACGTCGCGGGGACGGTCGGCGCGGTGGGAGACAACGGCGTGGGCGTGGCGGGGGTGAGCTGGGCCGTGCGCATCCGCCCCGTGCGGGTGATGAACGCCAGCGGCCGGGGCACCTACTTCGACATCGCGCAGGGGCTGCTGTACGCGGCGGGGCTGCCGGCGTCGGACGGGCGGGGGGGCACGGTGCAGGCGGCCACGGGGGCGCGCGTCATCAACCTGAGCCTGGGCGGCTCGGCGGACGACCCCGTGCTGCG
This sequence comes from Longimicrobium sp., assembly GCA_035474555.1. Lineage (GTDB taxonomy): Bacteria > Gemmatimonadota > Gemmatimonadetes > Longimicrobiales > Longimicrobiaceae > Longimicrobium. The sequence continues at coordinate 1,919 of DATING010000800.1, forward strand.
CGACGCCGTGCGCGCGGCCCACGCGGCGGGCGCGCTGATCGTGGCGTCGGCCATGAACGCATCCACCGCCACGCCGTACTACCCGGCCGCGTACCCGGAGGTGGTCTCCGTCGCGGCCGTGTCCCCCCGCGGCACGCCGTCGTTCTACTCCAACTTCGGGCCCACCGTGGACATCGCCGCGCCGGGGGGCGACCACCCGCAGGGGGGCAGCAACAACCCGTCGTTCATGATCGGATCCACTTCCTGGAGCTTCGTGGACGGGACGCCGGCGTACGCCTTCCTGCAGGGCACGTCCATGGCCGCGCCGCACGTGACGGGCGTAGCGGCGCTGCTGCTGGCGCACGAGCCGGGGCTGACGGCGGAGCAGCTGCGCGCACGGCTGCTGGACTACGCGACGGACGCGGGCGCGCCCGGCCGCGATGACCGCTATGGCGCCGGCATTCTGAACGCGCGCAACAGCCTGGCGGCCACGCACGCCCCCGCCCGCGCGCTGACGGCCGTGCTCTACGATGCCACCACCGGTGCCCGGCTGCTGTCCGTGAGCGCGCCCGGCGGCACGTTCCGCTTCGCCGGCCTGGCGGATGGCGCCTACTGGGTCGCGGCCGGCGAGGACGAGGACGGCGACGGGCTGCTGGGATTGCCGGGCCGCCGCTGGGGCGTTTTCGGCGGTGTGGGGACACCCGTCGCCGTGCAGGTGCGGGGCGCGTTCACCCATCCCGCGTCCTTCCCGATCGCCTATCCCGTGGAGGCGGAGGGGAACGGCGATGCGGCGTCCGCGCACCCGCTGCTGCTCGGTGGATACTACGACGCGCTGCTGGCGGATGCGGACGACGCGGACTTCTACCGCGTGGTGCTCCCGGCGGGGACCTACACCTTCTCCACGGAGGGGCGCGGCGGCGGATGCCGGCAGACGCTGGCCGCGGATACGCACCTGACGCTCTACACCGCCGCCGGTGCGGTCGTGGCGACGGCGGATGACCCCGATCCCACCACCCGCCGCCACTGCGCCGCGCTCACGCAGACGGTCGCTGCGGGGACGTACACCGTCGGCGTGCGCGCGTCCGCCGCGTACCCCGGCCGCTACGCCGTCACGGTCCGCCCGGCGCGGTAAGGCGGGCGACTATGGGCCGAAGGAAGGGAATTGGATCGGTGGATGGATGATGGACGGCAGAAGGGCGGCCCCGGGTGGGGGCCGCCCTTCGTGCAGGGAGAGCGAAGATCCCGCGATGTGGTTCGGCGGATGTGATCGACCGGATGCGGTCCAGCACGTCAGCGGGATCCGCGTCCGAATGAGCGAATGAATTCGCCGCTGGAAAATCACGAAGTCCGCCTGCGCGGACTGGTCCGTCGCGGGCGGGGCGTGTGCACCGAGGCCGCGTGTTGGAGGCAAATCCGCCAGTCCGCGCAGGCGGACTTCGTGTAGTTGTTGCGGCGAATTCATTCGCTTGGCCGTGGCCCGGCGAAGATGCAGGGCCGTCTACGCTCGCCTCCTTGCCCTTCCCCTCAGAACAGCGCCATCTGCTGTGGCAGGCGCAGGGCGCGCATGCGGGTGACGTCCATGGGCTCCATGGGCGCCTCCTGCCGCGCGACGTCCAGCAACCCCGAGAAGCGGCGCTTGGCCAGCGCATGGCCCACGACTTCCTTCGCGAGCGACGGGTCGTTCGCCTGCTCGCTCATGTGCGCCAGGACGACGGCGCAGAGCCCGTCGTGAAAGAGCTCGCCCACCAGCTCGGCCGCGGCGCGATTGGAAAGGTGACCGTGGCTCCCGCCGATCCGCGACTTCACGGACCAGGGATACGGGCTTTCGCGCAGCAGGATCTCGTCGTGGTTGCTCTCCAGCACCAGCACGTCGCACCCTTGCAGTGCGTGGCGCACGGGGGCCGTGGCGCGCCCCAAATCCGTCGCGATCCCCAGCTTCTCCCCCGTCCCCGCCTCCGTCACCGTCACCGCGACCGGATCGATGGCATCGTGCACGGTCAGGAAGGGCGTGACGACCAGCCCGCCGATCTCCACCGGCTCCGCGCTGCTGTAGGCGCGCACGTCCTCCGTGCCGTCCAGCAGCCCCCGGCAGACGTTGCGCGTGAGGTCCGTCAGGTAGAGGGGCACGTTCCAGCGCCGCGCGGCCACGCCCATCCCCCGCGTGTGGTCGCTGTGGTCGTGGGTCACGAGCAGGGCCGTGAGCGACGCGGGATCCACGTCCACGGCGGTCAGGCGCCGCTCCAGGTCGCGGCCGCTGAAGCCCGCGTCCACCAGCAGGCGCGTGCCGTCGGATTCGATGAGGACCGCGTTGCCGCGGCTGCCGCTGCCCAGGACGGTGACCTTCAAGAAAGTGCGGTAGTGCGGGAGTGCGTCAGTGCGGAAGTGAGCTGCAAGTGCGAGAGTGCGAGAGTGCGAAAGCAACACCGGCTAGGGCTCGATCCACTTCCGCACTCACGCACGGACGCACTCACGCACTTTCCTCGTCCCTCGACACCTCCCAGGCACGCCGGATCTGCGCCTGGGCCGTCTCCGGGAGCGTCACCTTACGCCGCGCCATGGCGCGGCTGGCGACGTCGAGGAACTTGTCTACCCGGTACGCCGTGAGGTCCTCTCCGGTTCCCCAGCTGAAGGGGGGAACGTACTTGGGCGGCAGCTCCGCGCCGTACAGCATGCTCCCCGCGCCCACCACGGTCCCCGTGTTCAGCAGCAGGCCGATCCCCGTCTTCACGTGGTCGCCCAAAAAGCAGCCGACTTTCAGCTCCCCCGTGTCCTTTTCGCCCTGCGGCGTCCACAGCCGCACGGGGCCGTAGTTGTTCTTGAGGTCGCTGTTGGTGGTCTCGGCGCCCAGGTTCACCCACGCGCCCAGGTAGGCGTGGCCGATGTGCCCGTCGTGCGCCTTGTTCACGTAGCTCAGGCAGACGCTCTGCGCGAACTCGCCCCGGATTCGGCACCCGTCGCCGATGGTGACCGCCTCCAGGTGCCCGCCCAGGACGATGGAGCGCTTGCCCACGTACGCCGGCCCCGCCAGGCGGGTGAACGCCTTGACCGTCACCCCGTCGTCCAGCCAGATGGGCCCCGCCGACGTGTCGAACACCACGCACGGCTCAATGCGCACGCCCACGCCCGTCACCAGCGCGTGCTCGCCGAAGCGGTGCACGCCC
>DATING010000801.1:0-3602 GCA_035474555.1 Longimicrobium sp.
AGCGTTTTCTCCGACGCCCCCATGATGCCCTGCTGAGCTAGTTGGGCAGTTACGCGGCGAATTCATTCGCTCTGCCGCGGACTTTGCCCGGGCAGCGAATGGCGAGGCGGGATGACGGATGCCGTTCGCGGGCGAGGGCGTTATCTTGTGCGCCGCACGCGCGCGGAGGGGTGCCCGGGGCTGGGCCCACTCCCGCACTAACGCACTTCCGCACTCACGCACTGTTGTCATGAGCGATACGCTGGCGGCCACCAACCTGGGCGAGGACTCCGGCAGCACCGTCCCCGCCGACGCGGGCAAGCGGTCGTGGACGGAGCGGCTGGTGGCGCCCGCCCTGGGCAAGCACCCCGAGCGGCGCGAACACTTCGAATCCACCAGCGGCGTGGACGTCGACCGGCTGTACACGCCGGAGGACCTGGCCGCGCAGGACTATGGGCGCGACCTGGGCTATCCCGGCGAGTTCCCGTTCACGCGCGGAATCCAGCCGACCATGTACCGCGGCCGCTTCTGGACCATGCGGCAGTACGCGGGCTTCGGCACGGCGGAGGAGACCAACACGCGCTTCAAGCTCCTCCTCCAAGCCGGCCAGACGGGGCTCAGCACGGCGTTCGACCTGCCGACGCAGATGGGCTACGACAGCGACCACGGCATGGCCATGGGCGAGGTGGGGCGCGTGGGCGTGGCCATCGACACGCTGGACGACATGCGCAAGCTGCTGGCGGGGATCCCGCTGGACCGCGTGTCGACGTCGATGACCATCAACGCGACGGCGTCCATCCTCCTGGCGTTCTACATCGCCATCGCCGACGAGCAGGGGATCGACCGCGGCAAGCTCTCGGGCACCATCCAGAACGACATCCTCAAGGAGTACATCGCCCGCGGGACGTACATCTATCCCGTGGAGCCGTCGCTCCGGCTCATCACGGACATCTTCGCGTTCTGCAACGCGGAGGTGCCCAAGTGGAACACGATCTCCATCAGCGGCTACCACATCCGCGAGGCGGGGGCCACGGCGGCGCAGGAGGTTGCGTTCACATTCGCGAATGCGATGGAGTACGTGAAGCGCGCGCTGGCCGCCGGGCTGCCCATCGACAAGTTCGCGCCGCGCCTCAGCTTCTTTTTCGCCAGCCACAACGACCTGTTCGAGGAGGCGGCCAAGTTCCGCGCGGCGCGGCGCCTGTACGCGCGGCTCATGCGCGAGCGCTTTGGCGCCAGCGACGATGGCGCCAAGCTGCGGTTCCACACGCAGACGGGCGGGGTGACGCTGCAGGCGCAGCAGCCGCTGAACAACGTGGTGCGTGTGACGGTGCAGGCGCTGGCGGCGGCGCTGGGGGGAACGCAGTCGCTGCACACCAACGGCTACGACGAGGCGCTGTCGCTGCCCACGGCGCAGGCGGCCACGCTGGCCCTGCGCACGCAGCAGATCCTGGCGCACGAGAGCGGCGTGGGCGACACGGTGGACCCGCTGGCCGGCAGCTACTACGTGGAGGCACTCACGACGGCCATCGAGGACATTGCCCGCGGCTACCTGGAAAAGATCGAGGAGCTGGGCGGCGCGTCGTCGGCCATCGCGTACATGCAGGAGGAGATTCACCGCGCGGCGTACGAGCACCAGATCGCCGTGGAGCGCGGCGACAAGACCATCGTGGGCGTGAACAAGTTCCAGGGCGTGGAAGAGCCGTTCGACCTGGGGCAGCCGGACTTCAGCGCGCTGGAGCAGTCGCAGCGCGCCACGCTGGCCAAGGTGCGCGCCGAGCGCGACGACGCGGAGGTCCGGGCGCGCCTGGAGGCCATCCGCGCGGCCGCCCGCGGCACGGAGAACCTGATGCCCCGCATCATCGACGCAGTAAAGGCGATGGTGACGCTGGGCGAGATCAGTGACGCGCTCCGTGCCGAGTGGGGCACGTACCGGCCGGCGTAGCCATGACTCCCACGAAGAGCGCCGATCTCTTGCTCCGGACCATCGAGGTAGAGGGCTACCGCGGAATCGGTCGTCTCCAGCTGCCCAAGCTGGGGCGGGTGAATCTCGTCGTGGGGGAGAACAACGCCGGAAAGACCTCGTTCCTGGAGGCGGTACAGCTGTACGCGACCCGCACGCCTAGGACCGTCCTGGCGAGCATTCTCCGGGAACGCACTAATTTTCGGCCCCGCTTTCGCTCCGCCACGTACGACGAGGTCACGCCCGAGCAGGTCAGTGCAGTGGTGGAAAGCGTGCGGTCGTTGTTCTATGGCAACTTCTCCGGCCTGGTTGGCAACGCAATCCGCGTTGCGGCAACGGACGATCCAGGGCAAGCGCTCGTCATCTCGCTCCCCTGGGCCACGAGCACGACGGGAGAAGAAAGCGGGGGCGAACTGCTGGAACTGTTCCTTGGCCCGGAATCGCCGCTCGTACATATCGAGCGTGGCGGCAAGTTGACCGAGCTGTCCCTGGACTGGTTCCTCAAGCGGTTTGGCATCATGCTGACCGGCACGTCCCAGAGCACGGCATTCGTGCCCGCGCAGGGGTTCGATCGTGCGCGGCTCGCCGAGATGTGGGATCAAGCGGCCTCTGCCGGATATGCTCCGCAGGTCGAGGAGGCACTTCGCGCGATCATTCCCGCGCTGGAGCGGGTTTACCTGCTCGGGGAGTCGGCGAGCGGGGGACGGGCGGTCGCGCTGCAGCTGTCCGATACGCTACGGCCGGTACCCCTCACGAGCATGGGCGACGGTACGAACCGCGTCTTTGGGCTCGCACTCGCATGTGTGCGCTCGCGGGGGGGAGTGCTGCTCGTCGACGAGGTGGAGAACGGGTTGCATCACACCGTCCAGCTTGAGGTGTGGGAATGCCTGTTCAAGCTTGCCGAGGAGCTGAACGTCCAGATATTCGCGACGACCCACAGCTGGGAGGCGGTCGTCGGATTCCAGCACGCCGCCAACCGCAGTCTGGCGGAAGGCATGCTCTACCGGCTGGAGCGCCAGCCGGACGGTACCATCGATCCAGTTGCCTTCACGGAGGCGGAAGTTGCGATCGCGGCCCGTCATGACGTCGAGATCCGCTGATGCCGAAGTTCAAGCGACGCCTGCTGGTCGAGGGCAAGGACGACAAGCACGTAGTGTGGGGACTTTGCGAGAGCTATGGGGTGCCGCAATCGTTCGACGTAGAGGATGCAGAAGGAATCGACCCGCTGCTCGACCTCGTCTCTGTCCAGTTGCGAGGGAGCGGAATTGAACGCGTCGGCGTGGTGGCGGATGCCGATTCCGCGGTCGCTTCGCGGTGGGCGAGCATTGGAGACCTTCTCCGCAATCTCGGGTACGAAGATGTGCCTCTCGCTCCCGCGGCGGACGGAACGATTCTCGTCCAGGCAGGAAAGCCCGTGGTCGGCGTATGGCTGATGCCTGACAACACGACTGCGGGGATGCTGGAGGACTTCATCGCGTCGCTCGTTCCAGCGGGAGACGCGCTGCTCGTTCGGGCTGCGGAGACGATCGATTCCATCCCTGCTGAGGAGCGCCGGTTCTCGCCGGTCCATCGTTCGAAGGCGCTCATCCACACGTGGCTTGCGTGGCAGGAGCACCCAGGATCGCCCATGGGCCAGGCGATCGGCAAGCGTGATCTGGATGCG
>DATING010000802.1:0-3796 GCA_035474555.1 Longimicrobium sp.
TTGGCGGGGGGTGGGGGCCGGGGGGTGGGGGACTCAGTCCCCGCCCACCACCGGCGCGTCCAGGTTCTTCTCCTCCACCACCACCTCGGGCCGCCGGGTGCGAAAGTAGCGCACGGCCTCCATCCCCAGGGCGCAGACCACGGCCCACGCGCCGCCCACCACGAACCCCGCCAGCACGTCCGACGGGTAGTGCACCCCCAGGTACAGCCGCGACAACCCCACGGTCAGCACCACCAGCATCGCCACGATCCACACCAGCCGCTTAAGCCACCGCGTGGGCGCCAGCCGGGCGATGAGGAACGCCAGCGTGCCGTAGACCACGATGCTCGTCATGGCGTGGCCGCTGGGGAACGACGCCACCCCCACGTGCTGCGTGCGCCAGGGAAACACGTCCGGACGGGGCCGGTTGAACGAGATCTTGAGCACGCTGTTGATGAGCCCCGACCCGATCACGGCCACCCACAGCATGGCGGCGGAGTAGTGGTGCCGGCTTTGCCACAGGAACGCGCTGGCCACCAGCACCACCATGTACACCACCATCCGCGCGCCCAGCGCCGTCACCTCCAGCGCCGCCGCGTCCAGCCACGGCGCGCCGATGCTCCCCATCCAGCGCAGGATGGCGTTGTCGAACTGCTGGGTCTGCCCCTTGACCACGGCCCCGGCAATGAGCGCAAAGCCCGCCGCGGCCAGCGTCACCAGCGCCAGCCCCGCCACCAGGAACACCCCCACGGCCCCGTAGAACCCCTGCACGTGGTCGCCGATCAGGCGCAGCAGCCGAAAGAGGCCGCCGCGCATCTTGTCGGCGGCCCCGGACCGCGGCTGCGCACGGCGCTCCGGCAGCGGGGGGCGAAGGCGAGTGTTCATGCGGATTGCATCGCGCAGGCATCATGCCGTGGCACTTGCGACCGTGCCCCGCGCGCGGTTACGCTCCCGCGCATGATCCGCATCAAGGACGTGGTAAAGGATTTTGGCGGTCCCCTGGCGCGGCTGCGCGGCGAGCGCGTGCGTGCCCTGGACGGCGTATCGATGGAGGTTCCCCCCGGCGCCGCCGTGGGGCTGGTGGGGCCCAACGGGGCGGGGAAGAGCACCATCATCCGCCTGCTGCTGGGCTACCTGTCGCCCTCCGGCGGCGGCGTGCAGGTGGGCGGCATGCTCCCCCGCGACTACGCCGAGCGCCACGGCATCGCCTACGTGCCGGACCGCGTGTCGCTGCCGTCGTCGTGGACGGTGCGCGGGACGCTGCAGGCGTTCGCCGCCCTGGGCGAGGTGGACAAGCCGGCCGAGCGCACGGAGCGGGTCATGCGCAAGCTGGGGCTGGTGGAGATCGAGGGGCGGCGGGTGGCGGCGCTCAGCAAGGGCAACCTGCAGCGGCTGGCCCTGGCGCAGGCGCTGCTGGCGGACCGAAAGGTGATGGTGCTGGACGAGGCGACGGACGGGCTGGACCCGGAGTGGGTGGCGCGCGTGCGCGACATCCTGGCCGAGTGGCGCCGCGCGGACCCGGAGCGCGTGCTGGTGTACGCGTCGCACGACCTGGACGAGGTGGAGCGCGTGGCGGAGCAGGCGGTGGTGCTGTCGGAGGGGCGGGTGCGCGAGACCATCGACCTGCGCGGCGGGGGCGGCCCGGTGCCCGCGTACCGGCTGGAGGTGGAGGGGACGGATGCGGGCAAGCGCGTGACGGCCGCCTTTCCCGGGGCGCTGCCCATCCCCGGCGAGGCGCACGCTTTTCGGGTGGAGGCCGGCTCCGCGCGCGATCTCACGCACCGGCTGCAGGCGCTGGCGGAGCGCGGCGGCGTGATCCGCGCCGTGATCCCGGAGCGGGGCACGCTGCGCGAGCGCTACCGCCACGGCATCGCCGCCGCGGGGAAGAAGGGGCCCGCGGCGAGTCCCCCATCCGCACCCTCACCGGATTCCGTGAAGGCGGCGGACGGGGAGGGCGGCGCGTGATCCCCATCCTGCTGCGCGGCATGCTCCCGCGCCTGGTGCTGGTGGCGCTCGCCGGGCTGATGTTCTACCTGATCGAGCCCGGCTTTCACCAGCACGCCGGAGAGGCGGTGCCGGAGGAGTTCCGGCTGGACCTGGGGGCGCTCGGGATCTCCGCGAGCCTTTCCAACCTGTCCGCCGTGGCGATGCTGCTGCTGTTTGGCGGGGTCATCTCGTCGGACCGGCGCAACGGCTACTACCGGATGTACTTCTCGCATCCCACGCGGCCGCTGGCCTACTACGGCCTGCGGTGGGGGCTCTCGCTGGTCGTGGCCGTGGCGGCGTCGGCCCTCTTCCTGGTGCTGGGGCAGCTGGCGGCGTGGGGGCGGTTCGAGGGCGGGTGGAGCGGGCTCTACCTGGCGCTGATGGCCGCCATCGCGTACGGCGGGATGATCGCGTTCCTGGCGACCGTGCTGGACCGCGGCGACGTCTGGGTCGCGCTGATCCTGTTCTTTCTCACCTACTTCTGGTTCTACGCGGTTACGCTCGGCGTGGCGCCGATCACCGGAGTGGCAGGTGACTTCCTGTCGCTCCTGCTGCCGCCGCAGATCGCGCTGGAAGACATCCGCGACGGCATTCTGCGCGGGGAGATCGCGTGGGGCGCGAGCCTGTTCGCCACCGGCTACGGCGTGTTCTGGCTGCTGATCGCGGGCCTCATGCTCAAGATGCGCGACTGGCCCTGAGCCGCGCGCCGGGGCCCTCACCCGGGTTCGTAAACCTCACCCACCCTCTCCCACAAACTGCGTGGGAGAGGGTATACACCCCATTCCCTGCCGGATCGCGAACTCCGTGCAGGCACACGGCCTCTCCCGCTCGCGGTGGTGTCGGCGGAGGCCGACAGCGTGAAGTTGTAGCCGCGCAGCCGCGAATTTATTCGCTCTCGTCTGACCCGCGCGCTCCCGCCATCCCCCACCGCATCCCATCACCTGTCCGGTCTTTCGCTCACCCCTCCGCCCGCGCGTAGGTGGCGATGATGGCGCCCGTGGACGTGACCTGGCTGCGGACGAGGCGCATCTTCCGGAGCGCGCCATCGTCGCGGAACAGGCGCTTGCCGCCGCCCACGGTCACCAGGGCGATCATCAGGCGAAGCTCATCCACCAGGCCGTGCGCCAGCAGCGTCTGCACCAGCCGCGTGCTGCCGACGATGAGCAGGTCCCCGCCGTCCTCCCGCTTGAGCGTCGCCACGGCATCCGCCACGTCGCCCCGCAGGAGGGTGGTGTTCTGCCACGCGAGCGGCTCGGCGAGCGTCGTGGAGGCCACGTACTTGGGCCGCGTGTTCAGCGGCTGCGCGAGCACCTGCTCCTCCTCCGACGCGTTGGGCCAGTGCGCGGCGAAGATCTCGTACGTGCGCCGGCCGAACAGGTAGCCGCCCGCGCCGTTCACGCTCTCCACCACCCACCGCATGAACGCCTCGTCGCCCATGTGGGGCGCGTGCCAGCCGCCATGCGCGAACCCGCCACTGGGGTCCTCGCTGGGCGTGGTGGGGCTCTGCACCACGCCGTCCAGCGTAATCCACTCGCTCACGATCACCTTGCGCATCATCGTCTCCGTTGCTGTGTGGTGGCGCCGCGCACGACGCCGTCGTCATCCCCCGCGAAGCCGCCGTCGCCGACGCTTGCAGGGACCAGTCGGAGCCGGGGCGCGGTCCTCTACATTCGCGTTTTCATCCGGGATGATGGGATGCGCGGAACGCCGGCACCGGCACCCGGTAGCGGAGGGCGGAGGGCGGAGGGCGGAGGGCGGAGGGCGGAGGGCGGAAGGCGGAACGCGGAACGCGGAACGCGGGAGGCGGGAGGCGGGAGGCGGGCGGCGGGAG
>DATING010000803.1:0-10827 GCA_035474555.1 Longimicrobium sp.
CGCGTCCTCGCCCATCCGGCAGCCGCCCAGCGGGTGCACCGTGATCACCCGCTTGCCCAGCCACCAGATGGGGTTGTCCAGGAAGTGCGCGTCCCACTGCCTGGCAATGGCCTCCATCGTGTTGCGCAGGCGGGTAAAGTAGCCCTTGGACGCGCCGATCTTCCAGCTGTTCGTCAGGCAGTCGCCCTTGAGCCCCAGCTGCCCGTCGGGGACGTCGCGCCCCATCCCCAGCATGGGGACGGAGGTGGCGGACAGGGAGCACGGCCCCAGCAGCCCCGAGACCTCCTTGCTCAGGTTGCTGTCCGTCTGGATGCCCAGGATGGAAAGCACCCGCCGCCAGCCGAACTTGACCGTCCGCTTGACCAGGGCGGCGCGGTTGCTGGTCTCCAGGATCCAGTTGAGGAACGAGGGATACCCCGCGTCTTCCAGGTAGAAGCCGCGCCCCTCGTGCCCCGTGCCGTCCAGCTGGTCGCCCATGCGGATGTAGCTGGTGATCACGGGGCCGTAGCTGGGCCCCAGCTCCATCCCCACCTGGGTGCCGTCCTTGCCCGTCTTCTTGGCGTTCAGCGCGAAGGTCAGCAGGTCGCCGTTGCCGCAGAACTTGCTCCCCAGCGTCTTGCTGAGCCGGGGGAGCGCGTCGCGGTTGCGCAGCATGAGGTAGCTGCTGCCGAACGTCCCCGCCGAGATCACCAGGTGGTCGCAGCTCAGCGTGACGCGCGGCGTGGCGGCGGTGCGCTTTTCCCCCAGCGTGAGGTCGCTGTACACCACCACGTAGCCGGACCCGCCCTCCGCCGGACGAAAGCTCTCCACGTCCGCCAGCGTGCGGATCTCGGCGCCCAGGCGGCGGGCGGCGGAGAGGTAGGTGTAGTCCATCGTGTTCTTGCTGCCGTAGTTGCACCCCGCGTCGCACTCGCCGCACAGGCGGCAGGTGTAGCGGGTGCGGTCGTGCAGGTTGCGGTGCTCCTCGTGCACCGGCTCGCCGGGGACGGCCGCTTCACCTTCGTTGTGGAAGGTCACGGCCAGGGGGGCCAGCTGCCAGTCCACGTCCTGCCCGTCCTTGCGCAGCTGCGCGGCGGCGTCGCGCATGGCCATCGTCTTGAACGTGCGGTCGTAGGGCGCCTGGTCCAGCGGGTAGCGCTGCACGCCGATGCGCCGCTCCACCTCGTCGTAGTGCGGGTCCAGGTCGGCGCGGGTCAGGGGCCACTCCCACACGTTGCCGTCGTGGTCCACCTCGCGGAACCACTCCGCGTCCTTGCGCAGCAGCACGTTGGCGTAGATCAGCGACCCGCCGCCCAGCCCGGCGGAGATCAGCGAGTCGATGTGGTCGAACGACCACACGTTGAACAGGCCGTGCAGCCCCTCGGAGGGATCCCAGAAGTTGTCCTTCATCCCCGCCGGGTCGCGGGGAAAGGAGCCGGGGGGATACGGCTTGCCGCGCTCCAGCAGGCACACCTTCATCCCCGCCTCGGCCAGGCGGAACGCCATCACCGACCCGCCGAAGCCGGAGCCGACGATGACCGCGTCGAAGTGCTCGTGGGTGCTCATCATCATCCAGCCTTCCCGGGGGTTGAACGCCCGACGATCGGCATGTCGGGCATGGAGAGGGTGCGGGGCGCCGCCGGCTGCGGGGCACGGTCCACCCGCACGGGCTGCTCGATGAGCTCGGGGACGGGCGGCTCGCTGCGCGGCACGAAGAACGGGGTGCCGGCCGGGGCGTTGGGGCGCAGCTTCCACTTCAGGGGCCTGCGCACGCCCACCGGGTAGACCGTCAGGTCGCCGCGCGCATCGATGTGCAGCCGCAGGAAGTTGCGGTAGCTGGACATGTACTGCGCCGAGAACGCCTCGTTCAGGTTCACCCCCGGCAGCAGGAACAGGCCAAAGAGCACGCCGCCCAGGGCACCGCCCAGCACCAGCATCCCCGTGACGAAGTAGGCCACGAACTTGAGCGAGTCCACGGGCACCACGCTCGCGCGGCTGCCGTCGCCGAACAGCCACAGCCCCGTGGCCGCCAGGAACCAGGTGAGCCCGACGGCCAGTGCCACGTGCGCCACCCCGTGCACGAACCCCAGCGCCTTGAGCGCCCTGGGCCGCCCCGCGTCCGGGGTGCAGAAGGCCCACAGCGAGCCCACGAGCAGCACGGTGAGCACCACCAGCAGGGGGCTGTACCGGGCGCCCTGGAAGAAGCTCGTGAGCACCGTCCAGACGCCGTCCGTGAACGACCCCTCCAGCGCCGCCCGCTCGATGAAGCGGTCCGTCTTGGGGGTGTTCTTGCCCGCGCCGAGCATCGCCGGCAGCTGGGAGCCCTGCAGCACCCACGCGTACATCAGGTACAGCGAGGCCAGCAGGGTGGTGAACCAGCCGTTCTTGCGCGCGGCGCCCACGGCCTTGAGGCGCATCCACATGGATGCCTTGCGGCTGGGATACAGCTTCTGCTCCGTGAACACCTCGCGGGTGCGCACGGCGTCGGCGGGGACGGGGTTTTCCGGGTCCCGGCGCACGCGCGACGCGGCCAGCGTCATCTTCTCCGGCAGCCGGTCGGTGCCGTACAGGTAGGCGCCGCCGCCGCCGGCCGTGATCTTGTGCCGCCGCCCCGACGCGTCGGCGTAGCGGGCGTAGTGGTGCAGGTCGCCCGTCAGGGTCACGGCCAGGGTCACGCCGTGGTCGCCCAGCACCTTCTGCTCGAAGTAGGCAAGGTTGTCGAACGCCTGGGGCTCGTGCGGCACGTGCACCCAGGCTGGCTCCGGCGTGCACAGGATCACCCGGTCGCCGGGCTTCATCTCGTTCTTGGCCAGGGCCATGAAGTAGTCCAGCTGCGGCTTGTCGATGTCGGAGTGCAGCTGCAGGTCCGTGCCCAGCAGCCACCACCCGTGCGGCAGCCGCAGGGCGAAGTAGCTGCGCGTCTGCTTGGTGCGCCATCCGCCGATCCACCGCTTCTGGCAGAACTGGCGCATGAAGCTGGTGAGCCCGTCGTACCAGTCGTGGTTGCCGGGCAGGGCGAACAGGTCGTGGTGGTCGTCGTCGGGCCGGCAGGGGAACGCGGCCTCGTACGGGCCCTCCATGCGGTCGGCGTACTCCTCGCGCGAGGCGGTGGGGTACACCTGGTCGCCCCCCATCACCAGCACGCGGCCGCGGGGCAGGTCGTGCGTCTTGCCCGCCGGGTCGCTCAGCCGCAGCCGCGCCTGGGCCAGCAGCCACGCCACCGTGTAGGTGGAGTGGAAGCCGTCGCCCAGGTCCGCCACGTAGTCGATCCAGATCTCGTCCTGCGCCGTGTAGTCGCAGGCATCCACCTCGCGCGAGAGCGCCGCCTGCATCTCGCGCTGGTCGGCGTAGGCGCCGAACACGTCGCTCAGCACGGCGCGCACGGCCGTGCCGGTGAGCTGGGCCGGGTCCAGCCAGCGCACCATGGGCCGCGGCTTGAAGCGCAGCTCGCCCTCGTTGGCCGGGCCCCCGCCGCTCCAAGGGCCGCTCAGCACGTGCTCGTTCACGGCCGGCGGGGCCGCGGGGTTCAGGGTATCGCTCATGGTCTCGCTCCCGCTCTTGCTGTACGCGTCATCCCGGTTCCCCTCACCCGATCCCGTAGGTGTCCCACAGCTCGCCGGAAAAGAACTTTCCAAAGCGGGCGATGGTGGCGGGCCGCTCGCCCAGCCCGTCCGCGCCCGTCACGTGGATCCCTTTGAGCACGGTGGCGAAGTCGCCCGCGCCCAGGGTCAGCACGCCGGCGCCCACCACCTCGCCCGTGGCGTCCGTGCCGCGGTGCAGCCTGGTGAACAGCGTCGTCGTGTCCGCCCACATGTCCAGCCCGCGGTCGTCCTTCACGCGCTTTTGCCCGGCCAGGTAGTACTTCTCGCCGTCACGCTCGAAGGGGAGCTCGTAGACCATCAGCTTGGTGTCGGCGCCGCCGGGCTTGAACAGGTTGAACACGCCCTGCCCGGTGGGGATGCCGGTGCCCCACGATCCAAAGTCGATGGAGCCCACCAGCGTGCCGGTGTGGTCGGAATCGGCCAGGAACGCGTCCAGGTCGGGCACGCTCACGGTGGCGTGCATGGCCAGCTGCGTCCCTTCGCGCTCGCCGCGGGCGCGGCCGGCCTCGGGGTCCGTCTCGCCCAGCGCGAAGCCGCCCTTCATCACTTCGCTGAACTGGATTCCGGGACTGGTGGTGGTGGACATCTGCGTAACCTCGGGGGTGAGGGGAAGCCCGTCGGGGCTCATGGCGGCCAGGTAGCGCACGGCGTCGGCGTGGCCCATGGCGACCAGCGTGGCCGCGGTGATGCGGCCCAGGAAGAAGTCGGGGTCCAGCGGCAGGGGATACTCGGGCTTTACCACGTGCAGCCGCACGGGCTGGCTGAGGCCGTAGGGGCGCTCGCCGGCGCGGATCCGCGCGTTGAGCTCGTCGATCTGCCGCAGCTCGTCGAAGAGCGCCCCGTTGGCGCTCATCTCCATCATGTGGATGTACTGGTTGAAGGCGCCCGGCAGGTACCGCGCGTGGTTGCCGATGCACCACACCAGCCACAGCTCCTCCGCCCCGCGCCGCACGGCCTCCAGCAGGTTGGCGTCCTTGATCCACATGGCGTCGGTGTACGTGGCGCCGTCCTTTTGCACCGCGGGCATGAATATGGGGATGGAGATGGCCGCCACGAGCAGGTCCATGTCCACGCGGTCGTGCGTCCACGCCTCCACCGTCTTGCGGGTGTAGTTGCAGACGTTGAAGGTCCCTTCGATGCCCGTGGCGGCGTTCATCCGCGCGATGTCGATGCCCAGGTGCGGGTACACGTGCCGGCGGATGCCGTCCGCGGTGCCCAGCGCCTGCGCGTGCAGGGGATCGGCGTATTCCTTGAGGGGCATGAACGAGGCGAACTGCTTTACGTCCAGCGAGGTCCACCGCGCGCACGCCTCGGTCGGCGACAGGCCGGAGAGGAGCATGGCGGTGTTCATGGTGCCGCCGGAGGTGCCGTCCACGTGGTGAAAGCGCAGTCCCGCGTCCGCCAGCGCCCGCACCACCCCCGCTTGGTACGCCACCCGCATCCCGCCCCCGGCCAGCACGAGCGCGCGGCGGGGTCCTCCATTGGTTGCTGCGATCGGCGGAACGTGCGGCTCGGTCATCGGGGGTCGGGGCGGGGACGGGGTGGATGGAGCGGTGGATGAACTTCGGTGGATGTACTTCGGCGCATCGTCCGGCGAGCGGCCCGGCGGCAGACGCGCGGCAGGTGGATTCTTACGGCGGCGGCGGATGGTGCCGAACCTCGTTCTCAGGGCCGCGCCGTGTGGGATCGAGAATCCCTCGTCCCGCGCGGATGCGATCGGGCGGCGCTCCCTGTCCGCTCGCCTCCGTCATCCGGGTCTCCGGCGCAGGCAGGCTCTTACCGATCGCGATCAGGTGGATGTTGTGCCACGGCAAGCATCCGCCTCCGATGCCACGATCCTGCCCCTCTCAAAAAACGCGGATGGCCGTCCCCGCGCCGGCAGCAGCCTGTCTACCAAGGGCCTGACGCATCCTGCCGCTCGCCGCCTTCTCCTCCGGTCCGCGATCGGACGTCGCGATGGCCATCATCCAGTGCGGCAGCCTTCGCCGAAGCCGCCCTTGCCGGAGCGGATGCGCCGCGATGGCCAGCCGGTCACCGGCGCAGGCAGGCTCTTACCGATCGCGATCAGGTGGATGATGTGCCACGGCAGGCATCCGCCTCCGCAGCCACGATCCTGCCCCTCCCCAAAAACGCGGATGGCCGTCCCCGCGCCGGCAGCAGCCTGTCTACCAAGGGCCTGATGCACCCTGCCGCTCGCCGCCTTCTCCTCCGGTCCGCGATCGGACGTCGCGATGGCCATCATCCAGTGCGGCAAGCCCTTTACGAAAGCCGCCCGTGCGGGATCGATGTGACGCGACGGCCGGACGCGGATCGGACCGGTCGTGCAGGAGGCCAGAGATCCTTGGCAGAGCGGCTGCTGCCGGCGAGGAGGTGGCCATCCGAATTTTTCGCAGGAGAGGATACTGGCCGCACGGCGCGGAACTCCGCAGAAGCACAGCATCCACCTGATCGCGATCGGTAGAAGCCGGCCGTGGCTGGACCGCAGGACGCGCGACCGGCGATGCGCTCAGCCCTGGGGGAGCGCGGCGGGCGCGTCGGAGACGATCTCCGCCGAGCCCAGGTTCACCTTTTCGCGCTTCTCTCGGGCCTGTCGTGCGGCCTCTTCCGAGCCGGGGGGCGGCAGCCACTCCTCGCTCAGCGGCAGGTGCATCACCGTCTCCATCCCCTCCGGCGCCTGGACGGGCGGCTGCGCGAAGCTCTCGAACCAGCACTCGAAGTGGTCGTCCAGGATCCCCGTGGTCTCCGGGAAGAAGCCCGCGAAGATGGGATCGCCCGGCTGCAGCTCGGCCAGCGCGCGCGCCCGCGGGTGGTCGCCGAAGTCAATGCGCGCGGAGCCCTTGTTGAAGAGCTTGAAGCCGATCTTGCCCTTGAAGTTGATGTACGACTTGCACAGCATCCCGCGGAACGAGCACCAGTTCACGGCCCCCGCGCTGAGGGGAATGCGCGCCTTGCCCGGGTTCTGCACCTGGATGCGCATCACCATCTTGCCATCCAGGTCGTACCGCGAGCTCACCGTCTCGGGGGTGATGACGAAGTCCAGGTTGGCCTGGTGCTTGGGCATCCCCCAGATCCCCCGGCCACCCTTGACGGAGACGAGCGACGAGACGGGCAGATCCAGCACGTACTGGCCGGTGCCGCACCGCTTGCTGAACAGGCCGGCGATCGCCAGCGGCACGGGACGGGGGCCGCGCGTGCATGCCAGGGCGATGCTGTACTCCACGTACTTGCCGATGTTGGTGTGGCGGTAGTCGATCACCGTCACCACCAGCAGCGCCTTGCCGCGAAAGCGCAGCACGTGGATCTCGTTGCCCGGGATGAGCCGCTGCGCGCGCTCCGCGTCCACGGGAAAGACGGCCATGAGCGCCGGGCTGCGCTCCGACGCCACGGGGAGCTGGAACGGGATGCCGTCTACCAGGGCGTGGCGCCCGGCCTGCCGCTTGATCCTGCGAGGGACTGCCATGACGATCTCTCCGGGGCGGGAATGCGGGGCGGGCGCGGCGTCGGTCCGCGCCCGGCGGTGCGGGGTCAGCTCGGGCGGTCCAGCTCGTCCACCATCAGCGGCAGCACGTCGCGGTACGCGTTCTTGCCCATGAACACGTCCAGGTGCGCGTACCGGGGGATGATGTGCAGCGAGTGGTGCGCCGGGCGGTGCTTCTCGAACCAGGCGTGCGTGCGCACCTGGCTCTCGTACAGAAAGCAGCGGTTCTCCTCGCCGGCGAAGAAGGCGAAGCGCGCGGAGGTCTTCGGGGGCTGGGCGGTGAAGTCGGCGGGGAGCTGGTCCGTGAGCTCGTACGGCACCAGGTGCCCCGCGCGCAGGCACTTGCCGATCTGCTTGAAGAACGCGAGCGATCCCGCGCCGAACTCGTCCTCCAGCCAGGCGTGCGTCTCTTCGTTCAGGTTTTCGTGCCGCCACAGGGTGGGGAAGCCGAGGCCCCAGATGAAGCTGGACCACTTGCACACCGGCCGGTCGCACTCGTGGTGCGTCAGGTTCACGAACAGGTTCAGCGCCTTGGCCAGCAGGTGCGGCTGCTTGCGGCCCCACTGCGCGTCCAGGTACGGCGTGAGCTGCGAGATGAGCGGCACCGCCACCCGGTGCTTGATGGAGGCGGCCAGCGGCACCACCGGGTGCAGCGACACGGCGTTGCTCACGATGGTCGTCACCCGGGGCACCAGCCCCGCGATGGCCGACATGGTGAACGACGTGCTGCCCTGGCAGTGGATGATCGCCTTGACCTCCGACGCGCCCGTCTCCTGCACCACCTTTTCCACGGCGCGGGGGTGGTCGTAGACGGCGGCCTGGTCCAGCGTGTACGGGTTGGCCGCGAAGTCGATGCTGGCGCGCCAGTTCTCCATCCACACGTCGTAGCCGGCGTCCAGCAGCAGGTCCACGACCGTGGCTCGCACCGGCGCGCGGAAGATGTTGGCGCGCACCCCGGCGCCGTGCACCAGCAGCACGGGTCCCTTGTGGGGCGTGCGGGTGCCCTGCACGTGGATCAGGTTCAGCTGCTTCTTGTCTCCCGCCTCGAAGGCAACGTGGCGGTCGGTCGTGCGAAAGGTGCGGGATGGGGCGATGGCGGGCACGGGTACCTCCGGGGCGGGAACGCGGGGATTCGATATCGGGGAAGCAGCGCGGGGCTGCGGACGTGCGGCGGTGGTGCGGCCGGGAACAGCTGTGTGCCCGCGGAATTTCAAATCCCATACCCGATTCCGGACAGGAGATGATGCGTCTGCTAAGCACTTTCAGGGTAATGGTTTGACGGTCCGCTGGCGGTCCTGGGTGGGCGGATGAGGTAGCGGATCTGGTGTCCCGGGTGGGGCGCCGATGCCTCTGCGCCTGCTACCCGGGGTTGAGGCAGGGTAGCATTTAGGGTCAAAAGCCGTCCTCACAGTGGCGGGTTGGTCGCCGACGCACACCCGTCCAGCCACGGCCGGCTTCTACCGATCGCGATCAGGTGGATCTGTGCAAGCGCGAACTTCCGCGCCGTGTGGCCAGTATCCTCTCCTGCAAAAAATTTGGATGTCCGTCCCCTCGCCGGCAGCCGCCGCTGTGCCAAGGATCTCTGGCCTCCTGCATGACTCGGCGGATTCGTGTCCGGTCGTCGCGTCACATCGCCCCCGCACGGGCGGGGCTTCGGAGAGGCCTGCCTCACTGGATGATGGCCATCGCGACGTCCGATCGCGGACCGGAGGAGAAGGCGGCGAGCGGCAGGATGCGTCAGGCCCTTGGTAGATGGGTTGCTGCCGGCGAGGGGACGGCCATCCGCGTTTTTTCGAAGAGGCACGATGGTGGCGGCGGAGGCGGATGCGTGGTTTGGCACATCATCCACATGATCGCGATCAGTAAGAGCATGCCCGCGCCGGAAGCCGGGATGCACGTCGGGGAGAATGGCCAACGCCGATCGAAGGATCTCGCGTGCCTTGCAGGGAGCCGGCGCATTGGCGGGCTCCGTGCCCCGCGTAGTAGATCCTTCGGTCGCGCGCAAAGACTTGTGCATGTTGAAGTTGCCGGCGGGCGCTCCCTCAGGAAACAAGCGCTTGAGGCGGCGACGGGCGGCTGGCCGGGTATCTGCCATGCATCAGAGGACGCAGCCGCTCCTCCCTCCAACCCGCTCCGCCTGCTGACGTGAAGCGCTTTGCAGAGCTGTACGCCGCGCTGGACGAGACGACCAAGACCGGCGAGAAGGTGGATGCGCTGGCCGCGTACTTCGCGCAGACCCCGCCGGAAGACGCGGCGTGGGCGGTGCACTTTCTGAGCGGCCGGCGCCCCAAGCGGCTGGTGGGCGCGCGCAAGCTCGCCGCGTGGGCCATGGAGGCCGCCGACGTGCCGGAGTGGCTGTTCACGGAAAGCTACGAGTCCGTGGGCGACCTGGCGGAGACCATCTCGCTGCTGCTGCCTGAAAGCGACGCCTCCAGCCCCCTGCCGCTGCACGTGTGGGTGCAGGAGCGCCTGCTGCCCCTGCGCGGCGAGGACGACGAGACGCAGCGCCGCGCCGTCCGCCAGGCCTGGGCCGAGCTGGACGGGCCGCAGGCGTACGTGTGGAACAAGCTCATCACGGGCAGCTTTCGCGTGGGCGTGTCGCAGAGCCTGGTCGTCCGCGCGCTGGCTCGCGTGAGCGGCGTGGACGAGGCCACGGTGTCGCACCGGCTGATGGGGTCGTGGGATCCCACCCCCGAGTTCTACCTGCGCCTGCTGGGCGCCGACACCAGCGACGCCGACCAGAGCCGTCCCTATCCCTTCTTTCTCGCCTACGCCCTGGAGGGCGAGCCGGAGTCGCTGGGCGACGCGCGCGACTGGCAGGCGGAGTGGAAGTGGGACGGCATCCGCTCGCAGGTCATCCGCCGCCGCGGCACCACCTTCATCTGGTCGCGCGGCGAGGAGCTGATCACGGAGCGCTTTCCCGAGCTGGCGCAGGCGGCGGCGCTGCTGCCGGACGGCACCGTGCTGGACGGCGAGATCATGCCCTGGCGCGACGGGCCGCTGCCCTTCGCCCAGCTGCAGCGGCGCATCGGGCGCAAGACGCTGGGGCCCAAGATCCTGGCCGAGGTGCCCGTCGCCCTGCTCGCCTACGACCTGCTGGAGGTGGATGGCGCCGACGCCCGCGAGCAGCCGTTCGCCTGGCGGCGCGCGCGGCTGGAGGCGCTGGTGCGGGAGACGCCGTCCGCGGGGCGCATCCTGCTGTCCCCCGCCGTGCACGCGGACACGTGGGACGGCGTGCTGCAGGCGTGGCGCGACGCGCGCGGCCGCGGGGCCGAGGGGCTGATGCTCAATCGGATGGACGCGCCGTACGGGGTGGGGCGGCGCAAGGGGGGATGGTGGAAGTGGAAGGTGGAGCCGTTCACCATCGACGCCGTGCTCATCTACGCGCAGCGGGGGCACGGGCGGCGCGCGTCGCTGTACACGGACTACACGTTCGGCGTGTGGAAGGACGGCGAGCTGGTGCCCTTCGCCAAGGCGTACAGCGGCCTCACGGACGAGGAGATCCGCAAGGTCGATTCGTTCGTGCGGCGCAACACGCAGCAGCGCTTTGGGCCCGTGCGCACGGTCACGCCGGAGCTGGTGTTCGAGCTGGCGTTCGAGGGCATCCAGCGGTCGCCGCGCCACAAGAGCGGCGTGGCCGTGCGCTTTCCCCGCATGCTGCGCTGGCGCACGGACAAGAAGCCGGAAGACGCGGATTCGCTGGAGACGATCGTGGGGATGCTGGAGGCGGAGGGGCGGTAGGGGTCGGCGAGTTATTGACCATTTGGA
>DATING010000804.1:0-6658 GCA_035474555.1 Longimicrobium sp.
TCGTGGATCTGGGTGCCGCGGATCCCTGGCCCCTCTTGCTGATCTGCGTGCACACAATTATCTTGATGCCAAGATGATTGATGATGACCTGCCCGCCGTCCGTCCGCCCGAGGACGAAGACACCGACACCGCGGCCGCACTGAGGCTGTGGGTGGTGCTCAACCGGACCCAGCGGGCCATCGGGGAGCGCGCCCGCCGCCAGGTGGAGCGACACGGCCTGCGCCCCACGGAGTTCGGCGTGCTGGAGGCCCTGTATCACAAGGGTCCGCTCACGCTGGGGCAGGTGGGGGAGCGCGTGCTGGTCACCAGCGGCAGCGTCACCCCGGTCGCGGACAAGCTGGAGCGGCGCGGGCTCATCCAGCGCCGCCTCTCGTCCGAGGACCGGCGCGTGTGCTACGCGGAACTGACGGACGCGGGACGGGAGCTGATCGGCGGCATCTTTCCCGAGCACGCGGAGGTGATCCGCACCGCCACGGACGGACTTACCGTCGAGGAGAAGCGGATTGCGACGGCGCTTCTCCGGCGCCTGGGGCTTCACGCCGCGGAGCATGGCTGATCTCGATCGGCCATATATCTCGGAAGTAAGATTCTTGATGTAAGAGGACTGCGATGCCAGTGCCGCACCGGGCGGATTCCCGGGACTCCTGGAAGAGAGCACGACGATGTCCGCAACGGTGACGAACGATCTGCACGCCGCGCCTGGCACGGGGAAGGCCGCGAACGTGGTGCTCTGGGTTCTGCAGGTGGCCGCGGCTGCCATGCTGGGGATGGCCGGCTTCGCCAAGCTCTCGGGCGATCCGCAGATGGTCGCCATGTTCGACGTGATCGGGCTCGGGCAGTGGTTCCGCTACCTGACGGGCGGGCTGGAGGTGCTGGGCGCCATCCTCCTGCTGGTCCCGGCGCTGGCCGGCGCGGGCGCGCTGCTGCTGGCCGGCGTGATGGTGGGCGCCATCCTCACGCACCTGTTCGTCGTCGGCGGAAGCCCTGCCATCCCGCTCGTGCTGCTGGTCGCCCTGGCCGTCATCGCGTACGTCCGCCGCGACCGCACGCTGCGCCTGCTGGGCCGCTGAGCACCCGGATGCATCCGCGCGGGGACGATCACGGGGATCGCCTCCGCGGCATCCATCGTCTTGTGAGATTGTGAGCAGGCCATGAATACGCACCTTGAGATGGGACTGGACACCTTCGGCGACGTCACGCGGACGGCGGATGGCAGCGCCGTGCCGCACGCGCAGGTGATCCGCGACGTGATCGCCGAGGCCGTGCTCGCCGACCGGGTGGGGATCGACTTCATCGGCGTGGGCGAGCACCACCGGGAGGACTTCGCCGTCTCGGCGCCGGAGGTGCTGCTGGCCGCCATCGCCGGGCGGACGGAGCGCATCCACCTGGGATCGGCCGTCACCGTGCTCAGCTCGGACGATCCCATCCGCGTGTTCCAGCGCTTCTCCACGCTGGACGCGGCGTCCGGGGGACGGGCGGAGATCATCCTGGGGCGGGGCTCGTTCACCGAGTCGTTCCCGCTCTTTGGCTACGCCCTGGACCAGTACAGTGTGCTGTTCGAGGAGAAGCTGGACCTGTTCGCGGCCATCCTGGAGCAGGACCGCACGGGCGAGCCGCTGACGTGGCGCGGCACCACGCGGCCGCCGCTCGTTGGACAGCGCGTGTTCCCGGCGACGGAGCACGGGCGGCTCAAGACGTGGATCGGCGTGGGGGGGAGCCCGGAGTCGGTGGTCCGGGCGGCGCGCTACGGGATGCCGCTCACGCTTGCCATCATCGGCGGCGATCCGCGGCGGTTCGCGCCGTACGTGGACCTGTTCCACCGGGCGCTGGGGGAGCTGGGGACGCCGCGCCTGCCCGTGGGCGTGCACTCGCCCGGCCACGTGGCCGAGACGGACGCGCAGGCGCGCGAGGAGCTGTGGGAGCCGTACCGCGAGATGCGCAACCGCATCGGCGCCGAGCGCGGGTGGCCGCCGACCAGCCGCGCGGAGTTCGAGCGCGAGATCGAGACGGGCTCGCTGTACGTGGGGTCGCCGGAGACGGTGGCGCGCAAGATCGCCGCGACGGCTGGCGCGCTGGGGATCGCCCGCTTCGACATGAAGTACAGCGCGGGCGCCCTCTCGCACAATCGGATGATGCGCAGCATCGAGCTCTACGGGACCGAGGTCGTCCCGCGCGTGCGGGAGCTGATGGCGGCGTCGGAGGGCGAGGCGGCCGGCGCGCAGGCGGCCTGACGTCTTACCCGGCTTTTACTGCCGTCTCAGGCGGAGGTCGCGGAGGACGCGGAGAAAAGATGAGGACTGATCTGCTCTCCGCGTGCGGTCATCGTTGGAGATTGTAATGCGCCTCCCTCGGATTGATTTCCTGGGGGAGGCGCCGCCGAGTTCCTGCTGATCGAGAGACTTTGGCGCCGACCGAATGATCTCGCCTGGCAATCGAGGACCGGCGAATGGGCTGACACCGTGCCTCGCGAAGTAGATCCTTCGGTCGCGCCCATGGCCTGGTGCACGGGCTGGGTCTGCACGGGCGCTCCTTCAGGAAAGCAATGTCGGTTTGGTATTTATATATGAGAGGCTTGCGTTCTCCGCGCCGTTCTCATGCCTCGGCCATCGCCGCGCGGTCCCGAGCAGAGCGCCCACCCGCAGAGAAAATGTCTCACCTGTGACGGAAGTGTCTCGGCATCCGCTGCGTCCGGGACCGAATGCATGTGTAACCGTTTGATTGCAAAGCATTTATGAAGCATGGGGGACTCGGCACGGTCGATGCTCTCGTGGGTGATCCGCAGGTCGGATGGTTCCTCCGTCAAGAGCGCCTGGATGGCGCTTCTCCCGCCCCACCTCACGCGGTTTCATTTCTGGTCCCTTCATCCGGAGAACACTCATGACATCCTGTCTTTCACGCCCATCGCGAATCCGCGCGGTAGCCCCCGCTTTTCTGTTCGCGCTGCTGATCTCGGCATGCAGCCAGGGCACCGGCAGTCCTCAGCCCGGCCGCGGGACCCTGGTGAGCGGCCACGTACAGTCCCTGGCAGGCCGGCCGGTGAGCGGCGCACAGGTGCAGGTGGCGGGCGGCGGTACCGCCGTTACCGATGCGCAGGGCCGCTTTACGATCGCCGGCGCCCGTCCGGATGAACGAGTGGCGGTGACGGTGACCAGCGACTCGTTCGCCCTGGCCTCCACGGCATATCCGGTCCGGGCCGGGTACGAGACGGTGGCGAACTTCGAGCTCATCCCGCGTGCGCCCGCGCAGCGGCTGGACGCCGGCCGCGGCGGCCGCGTCGCGGTAGGCCGCACCGGATCCCTGGAGATCGCCCCAGGGTCGCTGGTGGATGCGCAGGAGCGGCCGGTACAGGGCGACGTATTCGTCAGCGCCACGTACATCGACCCGGCGGATCCGCGGCAGGTTCGCGCGGCTCCGGGGAACTACACGGCGGTCGACTCGCTCGGCGGGAGAGGGCTGCTCAGGACGTCCGGCATGGTGGACATCCGCGTGGTGGACACGTCCGGAAGTGAGCTGCGCCTGGCACGGGGACGCACCGTCGCACTCGACTGGCCGCCCGTTGAGCGCGGCGGCGACGGAGGCGTCTACCGGCTGGTCGCCGGAGACTGGCGCTTCGCCGGCCCGCGGACCGGTCCGACGATCCTCCCAGGCCTGGGCAACTGGAACTGGGACAGCCTGTGGGGTTACGCGTGCCTGCGGGTGCGTGTCCTTCCCACCACCACCGGCATTCTCGTCAACGCCTCTGGACCGGGATGGAATACCAGCGGTACCACGAATTCCAACGGAGTCGCCATGCTTCCGGTCGAGCCCGGTGGGCAGGTGACGATCTACACCTCGGCGGGGCCCACTGCGGTGGTCTCCATCCCCCCGGGTGCAGGCATTCCGTACGGCCAGGGGATCCTCAGCTGCCCCACCGACGGCGGCGTGACCGACGCCACCCTGAGCGTGGTTCCCCTGCCGCCCAGCGTACCCGGAAGGGCGACCTACAGGGCGTCCGGCCTGTACCTTCGCGCCTTCTGATCCCCACAGACGCGATGGTGCAACCCGCACCGCATCTTCCTGGAGCGGGGCAAAGGACAAGGGCCCATCGCGCCCCATTCCTCAAATGAAGAAGGCCCTGCACCGGCGTCGGTGCAGGGTTTCTCATCGCTCGGCCCGGGGGAGCGGCGGCGTCTTGTCGTTGCGGTCCGGCTGTGCCTGCGGGTGGATACCGCGGATCAGCCCGCGAGCACCAGCCCCGCGGTGCCGGCCGGCAGCTCCGGCGCGGGGGCCCCGGCGAGGAGCGCGCGGGCACGGGCCGCGACGGCTTCCATCTGCGCCTCGCGCTCCTGGGCCCAGCCCGGCAGCCGGAGCGCGTTGAACCCGAGCAGGCCGCCGCCCATCAGCGCCATCATCAGCGGAAGGAAGATGGTCTCCGGCAGGGCGCCGCTCGCGGCGAGCACCACCAGCCAGAGAAGGGCCATGCCCAGGGCGGCGCCCCCCATGCGGTTGGAGGCCAGTGCGTTGCCCTTGGTGGTGCCCAGCCGCAGGCGGTAGCCCGTGGGGGTGGGCTCCACGTACGCGTGCAGGTTGCCGTGGTTCCACTCGCGCACGTCCCCGCGCGATCCCACGCGCCCGCGCGCCCCGAACGTCTCGCGCAGGTCCGCCACCAGCACCTCCCACTCGCGGTCTGTGGGCGCGCGGGGCAACTCCACGCTACGGCCCACGGAAACCGGCATCCCCAGGTCCCGGCGGGCCAGGGCGCCGCGGCGGATGTCCACGGCCGCGGCCGCCTCGGCCACGCGCTCGGGCGCGAGCCCCACCTCGCCGCCGATGGCCTGCAGCTCCGCCAGCGTGAATCCGTCCGCGGGCGCCAGCGCATTGGAGCCCGCGCCCCCGCCCCGGTGCGCCGCCGCGGCCTTGAAGATCTCCGCGACTTCCTCTTCGCCGTACGTCCGCTCGGTCATGGCCCAGTGTGGAGCAGGTGAACGCCGCGACCCGCTTCCACCCGCGAAAGCCGGTGCCCGCCGGTCCTCCCGGCGCGCGTGCCCACGTCCGTACGTGCGCATGCGTGAGGAAGATTCCGATCCACGCGCGGCCGGCGCAATCCCGCCCCCTGCGCTGCGCACAGGTCACGTCACCCACCGGGCGGGGATGGATCCGGCTCCGGTTCCGGGACAGCGAGGGCATCCTCGCGGGGTGGGCCTGCCTGTTCGCTGATCCCGCGCGACGGGTCCCGCGGAGGGGACGCGTTCCTCGCGCTGAATGTTTAATTGACTTGAATTGTGCTTTTACGTACCGTGGGAGTGGCCGCGCATCCGTGCGGCCCGACCTCGTCCGCTCGGGCGAGGCCTTCCCCGGCCCACATCCGTGAGGCTCCAATGGCGGAAGTCCAGATCACCCACGAGCAGCTGCAGGAAGCCGTAAGCGCGTCCCTCAAGCGCGCGGTGGAACGCGAGCCCCGCATCACCCGGCCCATCCTGATCGGGATCATCGCGTATCCCGAGGACGGCCGCCTGAACGTCGCGGACATCCAGGCGGGGCAGATCCAGGCCGGCAGCTGACGGGGAGGCGAGATGTCTCCCCGGGCGATGGCGGCGTCTCCGTACTGCCCCAGCGCGCAGCCGGAGATGGAGGGGGTGGTCGCGTTCGGGGTGGTGGGCGGAAGTGCCGCGGAGCCCCGGGTGGGCTACCTCGACAGGCGGATGCCCGTGACCCCGGAGCTGCTCGCGCTCACCGGCACCGTTCCGCCGGCCGAGGTGTTCCGGTTCGGAGCCCCGTGCGCGGGCACGGGGTGCCGTCACTTCGACGGCGACGCGTGCCGGCTCGCGTCCAAGCTGGTGCAGCTCGCCCCTGTGGTGGGCGGGTCCGCGCTTCCGGCCTGCACGTTGAGGCCGGACTGCCGCTGGTGGCGGCAGGAGGGAAAGGCGGCGTGCATGCGCTGCCCGCAGGTGGTCACCATCCACCACCTTCCCTCGGACGAAATGCGCTACGCGGCCGATCCCGGCGTCTGACGGACGGGCGTCCGGGATTCCGAAGCATCGAAGGGCGCCGGAAGTTCCGGCGCCCTTCGCGCATCATCATGCCTGACCGGATGGATGCAGATCATCCCCCGCGCAGGTCCATCACGAACCGGTAGCGCACGTCGCCCTTCTCCAGCCGGGCGAAGGCCTCGTTGATGGCGTCCGGCGTGATGAGCTCGATGTCGGCGACGATGCCGTGCTGGGCGCAGAAGTCCAGCATCTCGCGCGTCTCGCGGGTGCCGCCCACGCCGGAGCTGGTCAGGCGCCGCCTGCCCATGGTCAGCATGACGGGCGAAAAGTCGAAGGCGTCGGGGATGCCCAGCGAGCAGAGCGTCCCGTCGAACTTGAGCGCGAGGAGGAACGGGTCCATGGGATACCTGGACGACACCGTGTCCAGGATGAAGTCGAAGCGGAACGCCTGCGCCTTCATCTGCTCCTCGTCCCGGGACAGCACCACCTCGTGCGCGCCGAGCGCCATCGCCTCATCCACCTTGGCGGCGGAGGTGGTGAACGCCACGACGTGCGCGCCCATGGCCCGGGCGAACTTGATGGCCAGGTGCCCCAGCCCGCCGATGCCCACGATCCCCACCGTCGTGCCCGGCCCCACGTCCCAGTTGCGCAGGGGCGAGTACGTGGTGATGCCGGCGCAGAGCAGGGGC
>DATING010000805.1:0-4054 GCA_035474555.1 Longimicrobium sp.
CGCACCACCACCGTCTCCACGATCTTGTCGTGGATCATCTGGCGGTTGCGGTCCCAGAACACCTGCGCAAAGCCCAGCAGCCCCGTCACCAGGCCGGCCGCGTATCCGCCGAAGCGCTCGAACGAGCTCAGCCACGTCAGGGGGCGGCCGTCCAGCCGCACCACGCGCACGCCCAGCAGCCGCTTGGCCGGCGTCTGCCCCTTCCACATCGCCACGAACGCCGTGAAGTACAGCCCCGTCCACCCGAAGCCGATGCCCAGGTCTTCCAGGAAGTGCAGCAGCGACGCCAGCATCCCGCGGTTCTCCAGCTTTTCCAGCTCCCGCGCCGTGGCCTTTTGCTCGTCGCGGGCTTCGCGCACCTGGCCGCGCAGGTAGTCCAGGCTGTCGCGCGCCAGGGCCGACGCCACCCGCGGACGGAGCACCCGCGCCGCGGCCGTGTCGCCCGCCTGCACGGCGGCGGCGTAGGCGCGGGCCAGCGAATCGGGCGAGACCGCCGGCGCGCGGCCGGGCG
The DNA here is from genome assembly GCA_035474555.1 of Longimicrobium sp. GTDB lineage: Bacteria > Gemmatimonadota > Gemmatimonadetes > Longimicrobiales > Longimicrobiaceae > Longimicrobium. Next base: position 512 of record DATING010000805.1, read on the forward strand.
GCGGGGCGAGCATGGACCGGATGATGCCGCCCAGCCACTTCTGCCGCTCCTCGTCCTCGTTCTCGAACAGGTCGTGCAGCGACTCGCTCACGTCCTCGTCGCTCATCCCCGCCTTGCGGAAGCCGGCGGCCAGCTCGCCCATCCGCCGCCGCGCCTCGGCCTCGTCCGTGGTGCGCTGCAGGGCCAGCACGTGACCGGGGATCGCGACCGCATCAACGCCCCTCATCTCCCGCGAGCCGCCGGTGCCCGACGCGTCGGCGGAGACCACGTTCACGCGCGTGTCCATCACGCTCCGGAGGGCACCCGCGCCCTTGCCCCACACGCTGATCGCGACGATGAACAGGATGACCGCGCCGCACGCCCGCACGCTCAGCCGCACCATCCGCCCCACGGGGCGCGTGGCCGTGCCGGTGAGCTTACCTGCCGCGCGAAACGCGAACCACGCCGCGGCCAGCCCCAGCAGCACGGCGCCGCCGGACTTGACCAGGATGCTGACGATGAGCAGGTCCAGCAGCATGGCCGCGAGCCGGCGCGCGGGCCGGGCCAGCGGCCGTCCCACGAGCGACGGGTGCACCGAGAACGCGTCGGGGGTGATGAAGTAGCTGGCGTTGCTGCGCATCGGATTGCGAACGCGGGTAATGCGGTGCCGGCGGAGGGCCGGCGCGTGCGGGAGTGACTACGGGAGGAGCGCGCGGAGAGATTCCGGCGCAATGCCAAAAATACGGGATGGAAACACTTGCGTCCAGTGCGGAAGGATCATCCGGACGAGACGGAGCCGGCGAATGCATACGGGAGACGGGCCGCGTGCCCGTCTCCCGTCGTCACACATCCGCCGCGTCGCGATCAGCCCGCCGAGGCAAGCTCCTCCGCGGACTTCACCCGCTCGCCTGCCGCCGCGGTGTTGGGCGCATTCTCACCGTCATCCTCGGGATCGCCCTCGTTCTGCGGCAGGGGACTCGGCTTGTCGTCCGGCTGGGCCGTGGATCCGGCTGCCTGTCCCTGGTTCGGAGTGGTCGGGGTGGTCGTGGTCGTGCCGGCGCCCGTGGCAGCCGTCCCGGTCGGCGTCGGCGCCGCATCCTTGCGTGCCGGCCAGGGAAGCCGGCCCCCTTCCACCGCGGCGCGTACGGTATCCAGCCCCATCTTGGTGCCGAAGCCCCACAGCAGCGCCACCATGTAGTCCTGCATGGCGCCGAACCCGAACGCATCCAGGTACAGCTCGTTGAACCCCGTGGCTACGGCGACCAGGAGGGTGACGCCGAAGTACAGGATGTCGTTCCATTTGCGCCGCGACTCCGCCTGGCGCCTCCGCTCCATGGCGGTTTGCGGTTTGGCGCGCTTTCCGGTCTCTCCAGCCGTTGTGCCGCGCATAGGGGTCCCCTCCGGATCCTGCGACACGTCCTGCGACGGGCTGGGGGCGGTGTCGGCGCGCGCGGTCACGGCGGGCGCCGCCGCCGCGGGAGCACCGGGAGCGAACTCCCTGGGACCGACGCCGAGAAGCTTGAACACCCTGGCCTTGGCCCCGGGGCGGAACTTTCCGTCGGCCTTCTCGATCTGGTCTGCAACGGCCTTTACGCTGGCGGCGTCTGCCGCGGTCCACAGTTCCGCGACGGCCGCCGTGAGCTGGGCGCGGGTGGTGCGCGCCTGGGGATCGTCCGCTCCCACCCCCGCGAGCCGGGTGCGGAGATCTGCCGCGGCCTCGACGACCTCGCGCCAGGAGCAGACGTCCTCCGACGCGTTCGCCACCTTTTTGTCCAGCGGCGCCAGTGCGGCGGTGGCCAGCCGGTCGCCGTCGAAGAGCTTCTCCGCTTCCGCCAGCAGATGCGGCTTCTCCGCGGGCGCACCGGCGCCCCACGTGTTTGCCGCTTTGTTTGCGGAGTCGAGCTCCGTCCGCAGGCGGTGGAGGGTGGCCGCAAATTCTTCCCAGGTGATGACGGACTCTTCGCACTGCTCCAACTCCGTGCGCAGTGCGTCATGGTCCGCCTTGCCGGGCTCCAGCACCACGCCGTCGTAGGCGTGCTGCTGGAGCTTGCGGTCCACCCGGTGCAGCCGGACGAGCAGCGACTCGTCCACCGCGTACGGCCGGTAGCCGCCGCGCCGGCTGTCGAGCGACTGGAGCTTCGCATCGGCGGTCTCGATGCGGGAAACCAGCTCGGCGGACGTTTCCTGCATCCGGAGCACGGCGCGCCGGGTGCGCACGTAGTTTTGCAGCCACCACGAGAGCACCACGCCCAAGCCGATGGCCAGCATGGCGAAAAACCAGTCATGCGTCATCTGGACGCGCAGCCCGACGATCCCCTCCGCGCCCGCGCGTGCCAGGTCGATCTTGCCGTAGTAGGTGCCCGGGCGGTCCAGGCTGGTGAACTGCAGTTCCACGCCCTGGCGGCTCCCGCCCACCTTCAGGGAATCGGCCGTCCACCAGACCAGCGCCTGGTCGCCCCCCTTTTCGGCGTGCAGCACGCCCAGCAGCACCTGGGCTGGCCGCTCCACGATCACCGGGTCCGCCACCGAGTCGCGGTTCGCCTGCGCCGCCTTGGCGGAGTCAGCCCTGGCGTCGGACCGGGGTTTTGTGCCGTGGGTGCGCGCGCCCTCCAGGGGAACCACGTTGTCTCGGGTGCACGTTCCCATCACAAAGCGCACGGCGGCCGCGCCGCCGGAGGCCGCGAACCCCTGCCGGTCCCGGTTGTCGCGCGCGCACCGTCCTTCGGCGTTGTCGAAAAAATAGGCCCGCGCCGTCGGCAGGAGCGCCAGCTTGTAGACGTCTGCCGTCCACCCCGTATCCCCCGCCACGGTGAGGGGGGCCGGCAGCCGCTCGGGGACGGTGATGCGCACCGCCCGCTCCGCGTGCACGCCGCCCGTGTCGGACACCAGCAGGCGACCCTCGTACGAACCCGGCCTGGCGTTGCTCGTCGTCATGCCGGCCGTCAGCCTGACGAGCGTCGTACCCGGCCGGCTCCGGGTGCCCTTCGGCAGCACCAGCGGGGTGTCGGGGAGCTTGAGCACCGAGGAGAGCGGGTGCGTCTCTCGCTCGTCCTGGAGCTCCACGCGCAGGCCCGCACGCTCCGTGGGGTTGCGGATGAGCACGTGCCGCCCGTCCGCCAGCTCCTTCAGCGTGAGCGCGAGGGTGGTATCCATGTCGAAGTGGATCCGCGCCGCCCTCGCCGAGTCGCGCCCGCGCTGATCCTCCTCGGCATCGTTCTTAAGGTTCGCCTTGGCGTCGTCCTTCATCCCGGCGATGCGGTTGTCACTTCCCTGGGCAGGTTCCGCCTGCCGTTCGTTCGCGCTGCAGGCGCCCGTGCCCAGGGAGACGGCGAGCAGCGAGGCGACGACCCTCGGGATAAAGTGAGATGCGTACATGATCGGGGAGAGTGCTGCGAGGAACTACGGCCGGGCGGGCGCCCGCGGAGAAGGAAAGACTGCGACAGCCAGGTGATGCAGAGGAACTTCCCCTGAATGGTATTCCAACTCACAAGTCGAGACAATACTTTTCTCTCATACCGTTTCCCACGGTTCCGTGTGCACTCGACCATCGTCTTTCACGCAGAG
>DATING010000806.1:0-5746 GCA_035474555.1 Longimicrobium sp.
CGCCTGGGGAGCGTCCGAACCTGTAATCCATGCCCGCAACCGGCGTAGGGGATTGCCTGAAATGCGAGCCGGCCCGCACGGCTGGGTGCCGTGCGGGCCGGTCGCATCGCGCAGGGGCGCCCGCGCGGGCTGGCTACCGGCCCACCGCGAACGAGGTGCCCAGGGAGACCACGTCCGTGTACGCGGGCGTGTCTCCGATTTCCTCGCTCCACACGGTGCGGCGCGCCACGTCCGCGCGCACGCCGAACGGACCGGCGATCCGCACGTCCACCCCGGCGCGCAGCGTGGCGAGCGGCGCGTTGCCGCCCCACTCCGCCTGCTCCCACCGGGCCACGCCCAGCGAGGCGCCCGCGTACGGCGCAACCGGGCCCAGCTGGAACGGGCGGATGACCACGCCCGCCGTCGCCCCGCTCCGAATGGTCGCCGGGGCAAAGCACGACGCCGTGCCCGAGCAGTGGTGGCGCTTCGGGTCCCCCAGCGCCGCGGTTCCCTCGGCGGTCAAGGCCAGAAACCGGAACGGCCGCCATTCCGCCATGAGCGACGCCATGCTCGCCTGCTCCATGTCGAACGAGTTGCGGACGGCGGTGCCTACCTGCGGCACCACCACCACGCGCGGCGCGGACTGCGCGGCGAGCCCCTCCGCCAGCAAGAGGAACGCGGAGGCGGACGCGGAACGGACGAGGGCGCGTAGCATGGATGGGCTCGTGGAAACGGGAGGGGTGGTACGGCGGGAAGGATTCCAATCTGCTCCGGGAACGCCGGAGGGACAAGGCCGCGGGGTCAGCCGACCGGGATCCCCAGCACCCCCAGCGCGTCGCCCACGGTGTGCACGGAGCCTGACCAGCAGCGTGCCGGAGGGCGCGGAGGGCGACGGGATCGTGGGCAGGTTGACGTCGTCACGTCATCACTACAACCATTCCAGCGTCCCACGCATCACAGGGGGCGCAGACGCAGCTCCCATCATCCCGCCCCGGGCACGATGGTTCCTTCAACACGCTCCCGCAATCACCCACACATGCGACATCGAGCACCCGTATCCACCTTCGGGGCGGCGTTCGCGCTCCTCCTGCTTCCCACAGCACTCGCGGCGCAGGCGACCGGACCCACGCCAGCCGGGACACGGCCGGCCGGCTGCCGCGGAACCGACAGCGAGTCGTCTTCGGTCACGGTAGTGGGGCGTGGCGGACAGCCGGTGGTGTTTCCTGGTTACACCACGGTCGTCGACGTGCAGAAGGATTCACCGGCAGAGCGGGCCGGCATGCAGGCCGGTGACAGGGTCCTCCAGCAGGACGGCCATGATCTCGTTGCCGATCCGCCGGCGCAGCCGAGCCTGGCGGGAGACACCGTCCAGCTGCTGGTGCTGCGGGGAGAAGCGACGGTTCCGCTCACCGTCGTCCTGGGCCGCTGGGACCCGCCGGAGGGTGAAGACCGCCTCTGCGTCCTCGTGGATCCGGTATCCAGCGGCCGCTGACGTCCCCCGGTCCAAGCGGACCTCTGCGCCGGGCTGAGTCCTCCGTCGGTTGCGGGTCAGCCGACGGGAATCCCCAGCGCCCCCAGCGCATCGCCCACGGTGTGCACGGAGCCGGTGACGAGGAGCGTGCCGTAGGGCGCCAGCGTCTCCGCGCGCATCAGCGCATCCTCCAGGCGGGGGATCACGCGGACGGGGATGGATGCGTCCAGCGAGCGCGCCACCTCCTCCGGGTCCCAGCGCCGGCCTTCCGGCGCGGAGTCGGCGACGGTCAGGATGGCGGCGTCGGCACGGGCCAGGAGCGGCGGCAGCATCTCCTCCCACGCCTTGTCCGCGAGGATGGCCGTGATCAGCACCACGGGGCGCGGCAGGTCCACCGCATCCAGCGCGTCCGCCAGCGCCGCTACGCCCGCCGGGTTGTGCGCCACGTCGAAGATCCACGTGGCGCCGCGCTGGCGGACGACCTGCATCCGCCCCGCCCAGCGCGCCTCCGCGAATCCCGCCTCGATCGCCTCCCACGGGGGCCGCACGTCGTCCGGCAGCAGGGCGAGCAGCTCCGCCGCCAGCGCCGCGTTCCGCGCCTGGTGCGCGCCGATCAAAGGAATCCGCACCTCCCGCGATCCCCAGTGCTCCGAGGCCAGGCGAAAGCGCGTCCCGTCCAGGTCCATCCGCACGTCCGAAACGGCGCGGTACGCGTCCACCTCCGTCAGCGGCGCGCCGGTCTCCGCCGCGCGGCGCCGCAGCACTTCGCGCGGCCCGGGGGCCGTCTCGCCGATGACCGCGGGGACGCCGGGCTTGAAGATGCCGGCCTTTTCCCACGCGATCTCCTCCAGCGACTCGCCCAGGTACTCCGTGTGGTCCAGCGCCACGTTGGTCACCGCCGTACCCAGTGGGGCGACCACGTTGGTGGAGTCCAGCCGTCCCCCCAGCCCCACCTCCACCACGGCCAGGTCCACGTCCGCCTCGGCGAAGCAGAGGAACGCCAGCGCCGTTGTGGCCTCGAAGAAGGTGGCCTCCAGCCGCTCCACCTCTGGCCGCAGCCGCGCCTCCGCGTGCGCCAGCGCGTCCAGCGCGATCGGCCGGCCGCCGATGCGGATGCGCTCGGCGAACGAGACCAGGTGCGGCGACGTGTACATCCCGATCGTCCGCCCGGGGTGCGCGGCGCGCAGGGCGGATTCGCAGAGGGCGGAGACGGAGCCCTTGCCGTTGGTGCCGGCGATGTGCAGCGCACGAAAGCGCCGGTGCGGATGGTCCGCACCGGCGAGCAGTCGTTCCGTGCGCTCCAGCCCCAGCCGGATGCCGCCCGTGGTGCGCGTGAAGAGCCACGCGCCCGGATCGTCCGGTCTCACGCCGCGCCCCGGACCGTCAGCCGCGGGGAATCCCGCCGCGCCGCCGATCCACTCCCGCACTCACGCACTTCCGCACTCACGCACTTCAAGCCGCCGCTTCGGACGCGGGCAGCATCGTGGACAGCGGCATCCCCAGCATGTGGCGCATCACCCGGCTGATGTGCGCCTTCATCCGCCGCCGGTCCACGATGTCGTCCAGCATGCCGTGCTCCAGCAGGAACTCCGCGCGCTGAAAGCCGTCCGGCAGCTCCTGCTTGATGGTCTGCTCGATCACCCGCGGCCCGGCGAAGCCGATCAGCGCGTTGGGCTCCGCCAGGTTCACGTCGCCCAGCATCGCGTACGACGCCGTCACGCCCCCCGTGGTGGGGTCCGTGAGGATGGAGAAGTACGGCAGCCCCGCCTCGTCCAGCTGCGCCAGCACGGCACTGGTCTTGGCCATCTGCATGAGCGAGAAGATCCCCTCCATCATCCGCGCCCCGCCGGACTGCGAGACGATGAGCAGCGGAGTGCCTTTCTCCAGCGCGCGCAGCCCCGCCCGCGCCAGCTTCTCGCCCACCACGGAGCCCATGGACCCGCCGATGAAGCTGAAGTCCATCACCCCCAGCGATACGGGGATGCCGTCCAGCTCGCCGTCGCCCGTGAGCGCCGCGTCGCCGTGCGTGCTCTTGCGCTCCGCCGCGGCCAGCCGGTCGCGGTACGGCTTCAGGTCCACGAAGTTCAGGGGATCGGCCGAGCGCAGCTCGCGGTCGTGCTCGCGCCAGGTGCCCGCGTCAATCAGCAGCTGCACGTACCCGTCCGCCGCCAGCCGCAGGTGGTGGCCGCAGTTGGGGCACACGTTCCAGTTCTCCCGGAGCTTTTCGCGGTATACGATCTCGCCGCACTCCGGGCACTTTTGCCACAGCTCGCCCGGCAGGTCGCGGCGGTCGCCGGCCTGCAGGCGCGTCTTGGGCTTGCGGAACCACGCCATGGTTCGGTGATGTCGGGAGGAAACAGATGTAGTAAGGGGCGCGCGGAGGGGACCTCCGTCAGCGCCCCTTTTCCGCGGCGATCCGCTGGATGACGGCCATCGCCAGGATGTTCACCAGCAGGAACGAGCCGCCGTAGCTGATGAACGGGAGCGGGATGCCGGTCACGGGCATGACGCCCACCGTCATCCCCACGTTGATGAGCACGTGGGTGAACCAGCTGCCCAGGATGCCGATGGGCACCAGCGACGCGAACGGGTCCCGCGAGCGCTCGCCGATGCGGATGAGCCGCCAGAAGATCAGGCCGAAGCAGATGAGCACGGTCACAACCCCCACGAACCCCAGCTCCTCGCCGATGACGGAGAAGATGAAGTCCGTGTGCTGCTCGGGAAGGAACGCCAGGCGCTTTTGCGGCCCGTCCAGGTACCCCTTGCCCCACCACCCGCCGCTCCCGATGGCCACGCGGCTCTGGATCAGGTTGTACCCGCTGCCCCGTGGGTCCACGCTGGGGTCCAGGAACACCATGAAACGCGCCTTCTGGTACGGCTTCAGCACGTTCCACAGGGGCAGGGCCACGGCGCCCGCCACCACGTTCGCCATGAAGATGGAGATCTTCTCCGACAGGAACGCGTTGCGGTAAAAGAGCAGCGCCAGGATGACGATGATGTACACCCCCCACACCCACACGCTGATGGACATGAACAGCGACAGCAGCGGGCTGATGAGAAAGAAGATCGTCGTCAGCGGCGTCCCCGCCCAGTACAGCGCCCACACCAGGATGCTGGCGAACGCCAGGGCCGAGCCCAGGTCCGGCTGCAGCATCACCAGCCCCATGGGCAGGGCGATCACGCCGATGGGCTTCCACAGCGCCCACAGCGTCTTGGGCGGCTCGCGCCACTCGCCCAGCACCCGCGCCAGCATGAGCACGGTGGCGATCTTGGCCATCTCCGACGGCTGCAGGCCCACGGGGCCAATGCGGATCCAGCTCTTGGTGCTGGCGCCCGTGGTGCCGCCCTCGCCCACCACCAGCGCGGTCATCAGCAGCACCAGCCCCAGGGCGTACGCCGGCTGCGCCCCCCACTCCAGCCACCCCACGGGAACCCGCAGGATCAGCGGGATGATGAGCAGCGCCAGCGAAAAGAAGATCAGCTGCTGGCGCCAGGTGCCCTCGGCGCGGGTGCCGGGCACGTCCACGGTCCCGGCGCTGTAGATCATGGCGATGCCGAACACCGACAGCCCCACCACCAGCCAGAACAGCATGGGGTCGCCCAGCCGCAGGGGACGGTAGCGCTTCATCGGGCCCCCTCCCTGCGGGGATGGGCGAACGGGAGCCGCGCGCGGGGCGCGGCTCCTTCGGATTTCGTGGATCGAGCCGTGTCCGGCTGCATGCGTCTCCGGTTCACGCGACGGCCCGGTACGCGGCCGCCGCCGCCAGCCCCACCGCGGCCGCGTACGCCGCGGCCAGGGGCGAGCCCAGCACCAGCGTGCTCAGGGGCCCCGCCAGGTGGGGCTTGATGAGCAGCAGGTACACGATCAGGTCGTACAGCCACTTGCCGGCGAACAGGTACAGGGCCAGCAGCAGGGGGCTGTCCCCCGCCAGCGCCTCACGCGAGCGGGCCCCCACGTACCCCAGGATGCAGAGCGCCACGGCGCCCGCGCCCAGCGTCTGCGGGTGCGCGGCGCCGTCCAGCAGCCCCAGCACGAACCCCAGCCCCGCGGCCCACCCGGCGCGCATCCGTCGCGCGCCCAGCAGCAGCGCCACCACCAGCAGGTCCGGCGCCAGCGCCCCCAGCCCCAGGCCTACCCGGAGAAGGAAGTACAGAATCACCAGAACTGCGATGAACCCCACGAACTGCCAGCGCGTCCCCTCCGTCATCCGCTCCTCACGCCCCGCGGCTGGTGTCCCGTGCGGTGCCTCCGCCCGGGTTGGTAGGCGCCGGAAGTCCCTCCGGCACCCGCGGCTG
>DATING010000807.1:0-4177 GCA_035474555.1 Longimicrobium sp.
GCGGAGCGCCCCCCTCCCCGACCCTCCCCCGCAAACTGCGCGGGGGAGGGAGATGGGGCCGGTGCACTTCAGCGGAGGCCGTGCATCGGGCGGAGGGCCCCCTCCCCCCGGCCCCCTCCCCCGCTTCGCGGGCAGGAGGGGGAGAACTTCGTGCCGCGACGGCAGGGTCCCGTTCCATCTCCCTCCCCCACGCAGTTTGTGGGGGAGGGTCGGGGAGGGGGGCGCCCCGCCGCCGCACCACCCTCCGCGATCTCGCACGATCCCCACTCCCGCCCATCCCACTCCCGCACTAACGCACTTCCGCACTCACGCACTGTCTTCCGCACTGTCTTCCGCACGGCCGTCCTTCGGCAGGCGCAGCGTGAACGTGCTGCCGGCGCCGGGAGTGCTCTGCGCGGTCACGTCGCCTCCCAGCAGGCGCGCGAGCTGGCGCGCTACGGCCAGGCCCAGCCCGGAGCCGCCGTGCTCGCGCGCCAGGCGCTGGTCCGCCTGCCAGAAGGGCTCGAACACGCGCTCCAGGTTCGCCGGGGCAATGCCCACGCCCGTGTCGCGCACGCGCAGCACGGCATCCGCGCCCGCATCCTCCAGCGACAGGACGACCTCGCCGTGCTCCGTGAACTTGGCCGCGTTCGCCAGCAGGTTCAGCAGGATCTGCCGCACCTTGCGGGTGTCCGTGCGCGCCTGCACGGGCCCGGCGGGAACCTCCAGGCGAAAGCCCAGCCCCCGCTCCAGCGCCAGCGGCTCCGAGATCGCCGCCGTCTCGCGCGCCAGCCCGGCCAGGTCCAAGGGCTCCATCACCACCTCTTCCCGTCCGCCCTCCAGCCGGGCAAAGGAGAGGATCTCCTCGATCAGGTCGCGCAGGTGCCGGCCGGCGCCCTGCACCCGCTCCACCTGCGGCACCATGGACACCGGCAGCGGCTCCGGGATGCCGGCCAGGAACAGGTCCGTGTATCCCAGGATGGCGTTCAGCGGCGTCCGCAGCTCGTGCGACATCACGGCCAGAAAGTCGCTCTTGGCGCGGTTCGCCTCGGCCGTGCGGGCGTACAGGCGCGCGTTCTCGATGGCGTACCCCGCGCGCACACCCAGCTCCTCCGCGCGCCGCACGTCCGCCGCGTCGTACGCCCGGCCGGAGTCCGTGATGAGCAGCGACAGGACGCCCAGCACCTGCGTCCCCGCTCGCAGCGGAACCACCAGGTACGCCGTGGGGGCCAATCGGTCCAGCAGCCCCACGTGCTCGGGGCTGCCGTCCGTCATCTCCCGCATGATGGAGTTGTGCAGCTGCGTTGCCCCCGTCCGCAGCACCGCGGGCACGGGGTGCGCCGCGTTGTCCAGCGAAGGAGGATGCCGCAGAACCATCTCCGCGAGCTCCCGGGCGGCCGGGTCCGCGTGGGCCGCCTCCACCCGGCGGATCACCCCGTCCTCCAGCAGGTCCACCACGCAGAAGTCCGCCATCACCGGCACGGCCAGCCGGCACACGCGGCGCAGCGTCTCTTCGTAGTCCAGCGACGACGCCAGCACGCCCCCCGCCTCGGCCAGAAAGCGGAGGCCCTCCTCGTTCTCGCGCCGCTCGTTGATGTCGATGCACGAGCCGATGAACCCCGCGAAGCCGTCCTCCGCATCGAAGCGCGGCACGCCGTTGTCCAGCAGCCAGCGGTACTCGCCGTCCGCCCGGCGCAGGCGGTACTCCATGCTGAAGGGCCGGCGCGCGTGGAAGTTCGTCAGGTAGATGTCCAGGCAGCGCTGGTAGTCGTCCGGGTGCACGCCCTCGGCCCAGCCGTTGCCCATCTCCTGCTCCATCGTGCGCCCCGTGAACTCCAGCCACGCACGGTTGAAGAAGTTGCACAGCGCGTCCGTCCCCGCCATCCAGATGAGCACCGGCGCCGTGTCCGCCAGGGTGCGAAAGCGGATCTCGCTCTCGATCAGGGCGTTCTGCGCCTCGCGCTGCGCCGTGACGTCGTAGAAGGATGCCACCACGCCCACGGCGGCCCCGTCGCCGTCGCGCAGCGGGGCCGCGTTCACGCGCACGGCGGCCGTCCCCTCCGCGGCCGGCACGGACAGCTCGGCCTGCGCCGCCCCCTCGCCACCCAGCACGCGGGCCAGGGGCGTGGGCTGCGACAGGTCCAGCGCGCGGCCGTCGTAGCGCAGGGGGCCGCGGTCCGCGGGAAGCCGCTCCAGCAGGCGCCGCGCGGCGGGGTTGGCAAAGGTCACGGCCCCGTCCGGGGCGGCGAGCACCACGGCCTCCGTAAGCGTGTCCAGGATGGAGGTGAGGCGACCGTTGGCCCGCTCCACCTGCACGCGCAGCAGCGCCGCCTCCTCGATCTGCTCCTCCAGCTCCTCGTTGAGCCCCTGCGCCTCTTCCGCCTGCGCCTCCAGCTCGATGGCCTGCTCCTGCAGCTGCATGGCCAGCAGGGCGTTCTCCTCCGCGGCGGCCAACGCGCGCGCCCGGGCCTGGTGCATCTGCCCGGCGAGCGCGCTGGCCATCACGCCCACGCTTAGAAAGACGAGGCTCTGCACCAGGTCGCCCGCGCCCGGAAACGCGATCCTTCCGAGCGGTGGCAGGATGAACAGGTGCAGTGCCAGAAAGCTCAGCCCCGTGGTCAGCAGCCCCGGCCACAGGCCTCCGTACCACGCGGCCACGAACACGGCCGCGAAGAACAGGGCGAACGGGCGGTCGGCCAGCCACGTCTTGAGCACGAACACGAGCGCCAGCGCCACCGCGACGGACGCGATGGCGACAAGCGCGCGCTGCAGGGTGCCCGGCGGTGCCCCGTCCGGCACGGGGGCGGGCGCCGCGGACAGGGGGATGGGCTCCGTCCCGGCGGAGCGTGCGCCGGGGCGAGGAATTTCTGTCGTCATCGAGCGCCGAGAGAGTGGATCCGCGGCCGTCCAGCGCCCCGCTTGGAAAGGCTGTGCAAGATAGTGGCGGCGCCATCGCGGGCAAGCGCCGCGCCGGGTTCAGTCCCCGCACATCCACGCGCGCGCCGGTGCCGGTTACCTCCAAGCTGCGCGCCGCAGAGCGTTTGTACAAGGAACGGATGCGGTGCGGCGACCGGGACGGCGTCTTTCACGCGGCCCGAAACCCGTGCGCGGGCGCGTCCGTCAGAGCAATCTTGACGGGTGGTACGAATGCGTTTACCCTGTGCTCCTCGCGGCGGCAGCTGATCCTCGCCCCCGCGATCCCCGCACGCCGTGCCCCGGCATCCGCCGAGCGGCACTCCCGCCCGCCGTATCCTTTCCGAGAGATCCCGAGATGAAGCGCATCAAGACCCTCGCCGTGGGGTTGATTTCCCTCGTCGTGCTGCTGCTGGCCGTGGTGTACGGCGTGAGCGAGGTGCGGCTGCGCAAGACGTACGACGTGGCCGCCGCCACCGGCCTGCACGTGACCGAGGACCCGGCGCAGATCGCGCGCGGCAAGCACCTGGCGAACGCCGTGGCCAAGTGCACCGACTGCCACACGGCGGACCTGGGCGGCAAGAAGTTCATCGACGGCGGGCCGCTGGGCACCGTCTACGCCAGCAACCTGACCGCGGGCAAGGGCGGTGCGCTGGCCGGCTACACCGACGCGCAGCTGGAGGCCGCCATCCGCCACGGGATCCGCCCGGACGGCCGCGGCATCATGGTCATGCCCAGCGACGAGTACCAGGGGCTGAGCAACGAGGACGTGTCGGCCATCATCGCGTACCTGCGCTCGCTGCCGCCGGTGGACCGCGAGCACGGCACGTCGCACCTGGGGCCGCTGGGGCGCGCGCTGTACGCCGCCGGCAAGCTGCCGTTCATCCCCGCGGAGCGCATGGACCACACGCTGGCCGCCCGGACGGCGCCGCCGGCGGGGCCCACGCGCGCGTACGGGCAGTACCTGGTGAACGTGGGTGGATGCCGCGGCTGCCACGGCCCCAACCTGGTCGGCGGGCCCAGCCCCGAGCCGGGCGCGCCGGCCGCGGCCAACATCACGCCGGCGGGTCCCATCGGGCAGTGGAGCGAGGCGGACTTCATCCGCGCCATCCGCACGGGCACGCGGCCGGACGGCAGCAAGCTCAAGGACTTCATGCCCTGGCGCTCCATGGCCACCCACACGGACGAGGAGCTGCACGCCATCTGGCTCTACCTGCAGACCGTGCCGCCCGTGGAATCCGCCCCCGTGAAGAGCTGAGGACGGACGGGGATCGGCTGACTCCGC
>DATING010000808.1:0-3205 GCA_035474555.1 Longimicrobium sp.
CGATGAGGCCGCCCCGCTTTGCGTTCGCCGCATTGATCGGCAGGGGTCTGCGGGACGGTGGGCACAAGGCGCGGGACAGAGCGGGAGCGAATAAATTCGCGGCTACAACTTCACACTGTCGGCCTCCGCCGACACCACTGCACGCCATCGTACGAGCGGCGTGGTGATTTGCTGACATAAAGGAGGTGTGGGATGATCAGGAAGCCCGGCATCCATTCGCTCACCGGCTTCCGGCGCAACGCCCGCGCGCATATCCGCCGTCTGCGCGAGACGGGCGAGCCGGCCGTGATCACCCTGGATGGCAAGGCAGAGATCGTGATGCAGGACGCGGCGGCCTACCAGGCGCTCCTCGATCGCCTCGACCGGGCCGAGTCCATCGTCGGCATCAACCGCGGGCTCGTCTCCATGCGCCGTGGCGAAGGGAGGCCCGCGGAAGAAGTATTCGAAGCGCTGCGGACGAAGCTCGGGATCGGAACCGGCGGCTGAATCCAACTCTCTGCACACCTTTCGTCCTCCCCCGCCCCGCCGTCTCGCCGTCCCCCGCCGCGCGCTGTATGTTCTCCGCCGACCGTCATCCATGCACCGTGGACCGAGCGAGACGAATGCCCGCGACCGACTTTCTGCAGCGCAACCGCGATCAGCACCTGCAAGAGCTCATGGAGTGGCTCCGCATCCCCAGCGTGAGCGCCAAGAGCGAGCACAAGGGCGACACCGCCCAGGCCGCCGAGTGGCTGGCCGGACGCATGCGCGAGGCCGGGCTGACCGTGGAGGTGATCCCCACCGAGGGGCATCCCGTCGTCCTTGGTGAGTGGCGCGGCGCCCCGGAAGGCGCGCCCACGCTGCTGGTGTACGGCCACTACGACGTGCAGCCGGCCGAGCCGCTGGAAGAGTGGAAGTCCGCCCCGTTCGAGCCGGAGATCCGCGACGGCAACCTGTTCGCCCGCGGCTCGGTGGACGACAAGGGCCAGGTCTACCTGCACGTCAAGGCGGTGCAGGCCCTGCTCGCGGACGGCGGCACGCTGCCGGCCAACGTCGTCTTCGTCATCGAGGGCGAGGAAGAGGTCGGCTCGCCCAACCTGGCCCGGTTCCTCCAGGCCAACCAGGAGCGGCTGGCCTGCGATACGGTGCTCATCAGCGACACCACCATGTTCGCGCCCGGGCTCCCCTCCATCACCACGGGGCTGCGGGGGATGGCGTACATGGAGATCCGCGTGCAGGGCCCGTCCGTGGACCTGCACTCCGGCGCGTACGGCGGCGCGGTCGTGAACCCCGCCAACGCGCTGGCCCGCATCATCGCGCAGCTGCACGACGAGCGCGGCCGCGTGAACATCCCCGGCTTTTACGACAAGGTGCGCGAGCTCACGTCGGAGCAGCGCCAGGGGATCGCCGGCCTGCCGTTCGAAGAAGAGAACCTGCGCAAGGAAGTGGGCTCGCCCAGGCTGGGCGGCGAGGACGGCTACGGCCCCCTGGAGCGCATTTGGGCCCGACCCACGCTGGACGTGAACGGCCTGCTGAGCGGCTACACGGGCGAGGGCGCCAAGACGGTCCTCCCCTCCAAGGCGATGGCGAAGGTGTCCATGCGCCTGGTGCCGGACCAGGACTACAAGGAGGTCGAGCGGATGTTCACCGACCACGTGAAGTCGCTGGCGCCGGACGGAGTGACCGTGGAAGTGCTGGCGCTGCACGGCGGCCAGCCCTGGTTCAACGAGGGGAGCGGCCCCGTGTTCGACGCGGCGGCGCGCGCGCTGGAGCACGCGTGGGGGCGCAAGCCGGTGTTCATCCGCGAGGGCGGATCCATCCCCATCGTGCAGGCGTTCCAGGAGACGCTGGGCGCGTCGGCGCTGCTCATCGGCTTCGGGCTGCCGGGGGAGAACGCGCACGCGCCCAACGAGTGGATGTCGGTGGAGAACTTTCACAAGGGCGCCGAGGCCATCGCCCGGCTGTACGAGGAACTGCGGTGAGCGATGCCAACGGGGGCGGAGTGGAGGCCGAGGCGCGGGCCTTTGTGGACGCGCTGTCCGCACGCTACGCGGCGACGGAGAAGCTGGCCGCGCACGGCGCCTGGGACGCGGCCACGGGCGGCGGCGACGAGGCCATGGAGCGCGCCGTCCGCTACCGCGCCGAGTGCCGCACGATCTTCTCCGATCCGGACGGCGCACAGCGGGTGCGCGCGTGGCTGGCCTCGGACGAGATCCGGGACCCCCTGCTGCGCCGCCAGCTGGAGGTGATGAACCTGGAGTTCACCCGCAACCAGCTCCCCCCGGAGACCATCGCCGACCTGGTGGGACGCCACGCGGAGATGGAGCGCATCTTCTTCGACTTTCGCGCGGAGCTCAACGGGGAGCGCGTCTCCAACAACGCCATCCTGGACGTCCTGCGCACGGAGCGCGACGGGGCGGCGCGGCAGGCGGCGTGGAACGCGAGCAAGCAGATCGGCGCGCAGATCGCGGCGCCCCTGCGCGAGTGGGTGCGGCGGCGCAACGCGGCGGCCCGCGAACTGGGCTTTCGTGATGCGTACGCCATGGACCTGCACCTGCAGGAGATCGACGAAGACGTGATGTTCGCCACGCTGGACGGGCTGCGCGAGGGGAGCGAGGCCCCGTTCCGCGCGTTGCGGGCGCAGATCGACCAGGAGATGGCGGCGCGCTACGGTGTAAGCGTGGACGAACTGCGCCCCTGGCACTGGGAGGATCCGTTCGCGCAGGAGGCGCCGCTGATGCGCGGGGTGGACCTGGAGGCGTGGTTCGCGGCGAACGATCCCGTGCAGCTGTGCACGCCCTTCTTCGCGGGCATCGGGCTGCCGGTGGAGGACGTGCTGGCCCGCAGCGACCTGTACGAGCGCGACGGCAAGGACCAGAACGCCTTTGCGGCGGACCTGGACCGCGAGGGCGACGTGCGCATCGTCTGCAACCTGCGGCCCACGGAAAAGTGGACCAGCACCCTGCTCCACGAGCTGGGCCACGCCGTGTACGACGCGGGGCTGCCGCGTGGACTGCCGTACTTTCTGCGAATGGCGGCGCACACGTTGAGCACGGAAAGCGTGGCCATGTACTTTGGCCGGCTCACGCGCGACCCGGCGTGGCTGCGCGAGGTGGTGGGCGCGGAGGTGCCGGAGGACCAGGCGCGGGAGATCCGGGCGCAGCTGCGGGCGTCCATGCTCATCTCCGCGCGGTGGATGCTGGTGATGATCTACTTTGAGCGCGAG
>DATING010000809.1:0-7640 GCA_035474555.1 Longimicrobium sp.
CCTCGCGCGACCTTTGAACCATAGATCCGGAACGGAATCGACAAGATGAGCATCGCAATCAGCGCACAGGCCGTGAAGGAGCTCCGCGAGCGCACCGGGGCGGGGATGATGGAGTGCAAGGGCGCCCTTACCGAGGCCGGCGGCGACCTCGAGGCGGCCATCGACATCCTGCGCGCCAAGGGCGCGGCCAAGGCGGCCAAGCGCGCCGATCGCGAGGCCCGCGAAGGTGCCGTCGGCAGCTACATCCACATGGGCGGCAAGATCGGCGTGCTGGTGGAAGTGAACTGCGAGACGGACTTCGTGGCCCGCAACGACGCCTTTCAGGCGCTGGTGCGCGACATCGCCATGCACATTGCCGCCGCGGCCCCGGTGGCCATTCGCCGCGAGGACTTTCCCGCGGAGCTGGTGGATCGCGAGCGCAACGTGTACCGCGAGCAGATGAAGGAGTCGGGCAAGCCGGAGCAGATCTGGGACAAGATCGTGGACGGCAAGCTGGAGAAGTTCTTTGCCGAGCAGGCGCTGCTGGAGCAGCCGTTCGTGAAGAACCCCGACCTGACCATGGGGCAGATCATCACCGAGGCGGCCAGCAAGACGGGCGAAAAGATCGAGGTTCGCCGGTTCACGCGCTTCGCCCTGGGCGAGTGATGGAGGGCGCCCCCGTCTCCGGCGCCGCGGCCCCGCTCAAGTACGGGCGCGTGCTCCTCAAGATCTCCGGCGAGGCTCTCGCCGGGGAGCAGGGCTTCGGCATTTCGCCGCCCGTGGTGGACCGCCTGACGGCGGAGATCCGGGCGGTGCACGAGATGGGGGTGCCGCTGGGGCTGGTGATCGGCGGCGGCAACATCGTCCGCGGCACCAAGGCCAGCGCCGAGGGGATGGACCGGGTGAGCGCCGACTACATGGGGATGCTGGCCACGGTGATCAACGCCCTGGCCCTGCAGAACGCCATGGAGCGCGCCGGGCTGGAGACGCGCGTGCTCACGGCCATCCGCATGGAGCAGCTGGCGGAGCCGTACATCCGCCGGCGCGCCATGCGGCACCTGGAAAAGGGCCGCATCGTGATCTTTGCGGGGGGCACGGGCAACCCGTACTTTAGCACCGACACGGCGGCCGTGCTGCGCGGTATCGAGATGGAGGCCGACGTCATCATCAAGGCCACCAAGGTAGACGGGGTGTACACGGCGGATCCCAACAAGGATTCCACCGCCACGTTCATCCCGGAGATCACGTTCCTGGAGGCGCTGTCGCGGGAGCTGGGGGTGATGGACGCGGCGGCGCTGTCGCTGTGCAAGGACAACGACATCCCCATCATGGTGCTGAACCTGGACGTGCCCAGCGCCGTGGTCAAGGCGGTGCGGGGCGAGCGGATCGGTACGCTGGTGCACAGCAACGCGCCGTCGGCGGCCTGACCTTTCAGACCTTTTTGAACGAACGGACCGGACCATGAGCAGCCTGCAGAAAGCCCGTCAGCGGATGGACGGCGCCATCGAGGCCCTGCGCCGCGAGTTCGCCAGCGTGCGCACGGGCAAGGCCAACGCCGCGCTGCTGGACTCGGTGAAGGTAGAGGCCTACGGCTCCACGGTGCCCATCAACCAGGTGGGCACGGTGAGCGCTCCCGAGGCGCGCATGCTCGTCGTGCAGCCGTGGGACAAGTCGCTCCTCAAGGCGATCGAGAAGTCGCTGCGGGAAAGCGACCTGGGGCTCAACCCGTCCAACGACGGCGTGATCATCCGCATCCCGATCCCGCCCCTGACCGAGGAGCGCCGCCGGGAGTTCGTGAAGATGCTGCACAAGCTCACGGAAGAGGCGCGGGTGGCCGTGCGCAACGTGCGCCGCGATGCCAACGACGAGGTCAAGCAGCGGCAGAAGGACGAGGGCCTCTCCGAGGACGACATCCGCCGGGAGCAGGGCGAGGTGCAGAAGCTCACCGACCAGTACATCGCGCGGATCGAGGAGCTGATGAAGCACAAGGAAGCGGAGATCATGGAGGTGTGAGCCTCCGGGCTCCTGCTTTCTTCGAGTACGCGAACGGGCGCCCGGCGGTGTGCCCGGCGCCCGTTTTTACTGCGGGGGCTCAATCGAACGCAGTGCTGGATGAGCTGCGGAACGGTCTTCGCGGAGGGCCAGCCCCAACCGGGCGAATGAATTCGCTGCAACAAGTACACGAAGTCCGCCTGCGCGGACTGTCCGTTACGGGCGAGTGCCACGCCGGCACGGGCTCCAGGTGGAGCTGAAGTTCTCCCCCTCCTGCCCGCGAAGCGGGGGAGGGGGCCCTCCGCCGGTGCACGAACTCCGTGGACGTGCACGAGCCATCTCACCTCCCCCAGGGGTTTGTTGGGGGAGGTTGCGAGGAACGAGCGGGTGGGGGCGCCCTGCATCGACTCCGCTCCGCTGCACGAACTCGACATCCAGGGACGACAACGGCCGATGACCATCTTTTCCGCGGGATGCGCATGAGGGTGCTGGTGACGGGCGGGGCGGGGTACGTGGGGAGCGCGGTCGTGTGGAAGCTGGCCGAGGCGGGGCACGAGGTGGTCGTCTTCGACAGCCTGTACCAGGGGCACCGCGGGGCCGTGCACCCCCGCGCGGACTTCGTCCTGGGCGACCTGGCCGATGCGGCCGCCATCCGCGGGGTGATGGGGGAGCGCCGGCCGGAGGGGATTCTCCACTTCGCCAGCCACACGCGGGTGGGCGAGTCCATGGACCAGCCCTTCCTGTACCTGGGCGACAACGTGCGCAACGGGCTCAACCTGCTGGAGGCGGCGGCGGAGCACGGGGTGGGACGCTTCATCCTCTCGTCCACGGCCAACCTGTTCGGCCTGCCGGAGCGCGTGCCCATCGACGAGGACGCGGCTATCCGCCCCGGCAGCCCGTACGGCGAGGGCAAGCTCATGCTGGAGCAGATCCTCCGCTGGATGGACGACCGCTTCGGCATGCGGTACGCGGCCCTGCGCTACTTCAACGCCGCGGGCGCCCTGTCGCCGGCGCTGGGCGAGGACCACACGCCGGAGACGCACCTCATCCCCATCGTCCTGCAGGTGGCGCTGGGGCAGCGCGAGCACGTCACGATCTACGGCGACGACTACGAGACGCCGGACGGCACCTGCGTGCGCGACTACGTCCACGTGGCGGACCTGGCGGACGCGCACATGCGGGCGCTGGAGGCGCTGGACGGGGAGAGCCGCACCTACAACCTGGGCATCGGCCGCGGGTTCAGCGTGCGCGAGGTCATCGAGACGGCGCGCGAGGTGACGGGCCATCCCATCCCTGCCGTCGTCGGGGAGCGGCGCCCCGGGGACCCGGCCGAGCTGGTTGCGGGGAACGAGCGCATCCGCCGCGAGCTGGGCTGGGAGCCGCGCTACACGGAGCTGCGCGACATCATCGCCAGCGCGTGGGAATGGCACCGCACGCACCCGCGCGGCTACGGAGACGGGCCGGCGTGAGGGGAAGGGCATGGTCGGATGCCTCAGTCGTGATCTGCCCGTGTTGATTGGGATGGGACGACCGGTGGCGAAGCCCGAGCCGGGCGAATGAATTCGCTGCAACGAACACACGAAGTCCGCCTGCGCGGACTGTCCGTCACGGGGGAGTGCCACGCCGGCACGAGCTCCGTGCAGCACTGAAGTTCTCCCCCTCCTGCCCGCGAAGCGGGGGAGGGGCCCTCCGCCGGTGCACGAACTCCCCCGGCGTGCACGATCATCTCACCTCCCCCAGGGGTTTTTGGGGGAGGTCGCGAGGAACGAGCGGGTGGGGGCGCCGACGGATGCCTGCCTCCCCGCGCGGGTCCGACGACGCCTCAACCGCGGTTCAGGAGACGGGCGAGGCATGAAGGGTGCGCCGGGAGGAACGGTCGTCCGGCGCTGGACGTATCTCCCCGAACTCGCGTAAGCTCATGCCCATGCTCCTGACCCTCGTCGTCGCCGGCCTCGTCGCGGCCTGCTCCAGCTCACTGGGCGGCGGCGGCGACGGGGGTGGACCGGTGCTGGTGAACCGCACCGGCGGCGCGCTGCTGTTCGTGGCGATGGACCTCTCCGCCAGCGGGCTGGTGGACCCCAACCCGGCGCTGAATGTGGAGGAGCACCGCGATAAACTGGTCGCCGCCGGTGAGGAGCGCGCGATCGAGATCCCGGACTACGCGGGCGACGGCGTGCTCCTGTTCATCTACGAGATCCCCGCCGCGGACCACGCCGGGCCCGTGCCCCTGACGCGCACCGTCCAGGTCACGCGCGAGGAGCTGCTGCGGATGAACGGCCGCATCGTCATCGAGCGGCAGTAGCGCGACGCTTCACTACGAACGAATCCCCCCGGAACGGCTCCGGGGGGATTTGCGTTTTCGGGAGAACGGCCGCGTCGCGCGCGGAGCGGGGTACACCGTGAGGGATCCGGCGCGCGCAACCCGTCCCGGGCAAGGTTCGCTGGCGATGGCTGCCGTCGAGCACGGGACAGGAGATCCTTCGGTCGCGCGCAAAGGCTTGTGCAGGGTGAAGTTGCCAGCGTGCGCTCCCTCAGGAAATCAGCCGGGTCTTCGATCACGAAGTAGAACCTCGAACACTCTCCGGGGAATCTTCGTCGCGTGGACGTTCATCCGGGGGCGTCGGTCTGCCCGCCGGAGAGGCGGCGGACGGCGTCGTGGGCGGAGCAGCAGCGGCCAAGGCTCTGCAGCAGCCGCTCGGGGGAGAGCAGCCCCTTGGGCACGTAGTCCGCGGCGCCCGCCGCCACCAGGTCCGCCACCACGTCCGGGTCGCTTTGGCCCGTGAGCATCACCACGGGCACGGTAATGCCGGCCGTCCGCAGCCCGCGAAGGAACGTGAGCCCGTCGCCATCCGGCAGGTTGAAGTCCAGCAGCACGCAGTCGAACGGGGCCTCGGACAGGCGGCCGATGGCCGCCAGCACGCCGTCCGCCTCGTCCACCTGAACCTCCAGCCCCATGCGGGCCAGGTGCCGGGTCACCGTCATGCGGTCCACCACGTCGTCGTCCACCACCAGCACCCGCAGGGGCCCGGCCGCGTTCTGCTTTTCGGCCATGCGTCAGGGCAGCTCCACCAGGGACCAGTACTTGTTCAGCGTGGACATGGCATCGCAGAAGTTCTGGAACGTCACCGGCTTGAGGATGTAGCCGGCCACGTTCAGGTTGTACGCGTTCACCCGGTCGCGGTCGTCGTTGGAGGTGGAGAGCACCACCACCGGCGTCGGGTGCAGCTCCGGGTCGGCACGCAGGGCGTGCAGGAACTCGATGCCGTTCATCCGCGGCATGTTCAGGTCCAGCAGCACCAGCCGCCGCTCGCGGGGGAGGGCGTTCCCGCGCAGCATCTGCAGCGCCTCCAGGCCGTTGGCCGCCACGAACAGGGGATTGGCGATGTCGTTCTTGCGGAACGCGCGCTGCACGTTCATCACGTCCACGTCGTCGTCCTCCACCAGGAGGATGTTGAGCAGCCGGTGCGTCATCCCTCGCTCCCTTCCGTGGGTGTGGCCGGCCAGGTGAAGTGGAACGCGGCTCCCTCGCCCGGCGCCGACTCCACCCACACCCGGCCGCCGCGGCTTTCCACCATCTTCTTGACGATGGACAGCCCGATCCCCGTGCCCTCTACCCGGTCGCGGGCCTCCAGCGTCTGGAAGATCACGAAGATGCGCTCGTGGTACTCCGGCGCGATCCCCGGGCCGTTGTCGCGCACGGTGAACGCGCACGCGCCGCCGGCCGCCTGCCAGGACACCTCCACGCGCGTGCCGCCGTACTTGACCGCGTTGCCCACCAGGTTCAGGAACACCTGCTGCAGGGGCAGGCGCTCGGTGGTCAGCATCGGCATCCGCGGCTGCACGACGATCTCCACCCCGTCCGGCGGTGCCAGCAGGTCGATGACGTCGTCCACCAGCGCGGCCGTGTCCACACGCTCCGGCGGCTCCTGCGTGCGGCCCGCGCGCGAGTACTGCAAGATGCCGTCGATGAGCGCCTCCATGCGGTGCACGCGCCCCCGCAGCAGGCGCATGTGCTCGTGCGAATCTTCCGTGAAGCGGTCCTCCAGGTCGTCCTCGATCCACTGCGACAGGTTGGCGATGCCGCGCAGGGGCGCCTTGAGGTCGTGCGAGGCCACGTAGGCGAACTGGTCCAGCTCGCGGTTGCTGGTCTCCAGCGCGCGCGCCAGCCGCGCCAGCTCCTCCGCCTTTTGCTCCACGGCCTGCCGCGAGCGCACCTGCTCGCTCACGTCCACCGCGTGCACGAAGATCCCGGTGATGGCGCCGTCCGGGTCGCGCACCGGCTGGTAGATGAAGTTCAGGTAGTGCTCGGCCGGCGCCCCGTCCGGCCCGCTCTGCAGCACGATGGGCGTTTCCAAGCCGATGAACGGCTCCCCGGTCCGGTACACGCCGTCCAGCAGGCCGATGAATCCCTGCTCCACCACCTCCGGCAGCGCATCGCGCACGCTCTTGCCGATCACGTCGCGGCCGCCCACCAGCTGCTGGTACATGGGGTTGGTGGTCTCGAAGACGTGGTCCGGACCGCGCAGGGTCGCGATGAAGGCGGGGGCCTGGGCAAAGATGTCCGCCAGCCGCCCGCGCTCCGTCTCGATCTGCCGATGCAGCCGCCGCTCCTCGGTCACGTCGCGCATGCTGAGCACGGCCCCCAGCCGGCGCCCGTCCTCGGCGGTGACGGGGGCGGCGCTCCCCTGCACCTGCACGCGCGTGCCGTCCGGGTGCACGGAGATCCATTCGGCGCCCAGCACCGTCTCGCCCGCCTGGAGGGCACGCACCAGGGGGAGCCGCTCGTTGGGGAACGGCACGCCGTCGGGGGTGAGCACGCGGAAGGTGTCGCTGTACGCCCCCAACTCCGTCCCCAGCCCCTGGATTCCCAGGATGCGCTGTCCGGCCTGGTTCACGAACGAGATGCGCCCGTCCGCGTCCGACAGCACCACGCCGTCCGCGATCTGCGTGAGGATGGCGCTGCGCTCGGCGGCCGTGGCCTCTACCTCGCGGCGGGCGCGCACCTGGGGGGTGACCTCGATGGCGTGCGTCATGATGCCGAACACGCGGCCGTACCCGTCCGTGAGCGGCTGGTAGACGAAGTCGAAGAACCGCTCTTCCGGCCCCGCGCTCGTGTCCAGGGTGACGGGCATCTCGCGGCCCACGAAGGCCTGGCCGGTCTCGTACACGCGGTCCAGGAGCTCGAAGAGGCCCTGGCCCTCCAGGTCGGGAAAGGCCGCGCGCAGGGGGCGGCCCAGCAGTCTGCGGGGGCCCACCATCTCGGTGTACCGCGGGTTCACCACGGTGGCCACGTGCTCCGGCCCCTCGGCGATCAGGATGGCGGCGGGCGCCTGCTCGAACACCTGCCGCAGCCGCGCCTCGGCGGCCCGCGTGGCCCGCTCGGCCATCACGCGCCCCGTGGTCTCGGAGACCACGTTCATGAACGCCACGATGGCGCCGTCGTCGTCGCGGACGGGGCTCAGGGCAAAGGTGAACCACGCGTTGGGCGCGCCCGGCTCCGCGGCGTCCCCGGCGGCGGCCGCGCGCTCGATGACGAACGGGGCGTCGTCGGCGTACACGGGGGGGCCGCCGGCGCGGATCTGGTCGAACATGGGCGCGATCTCGGGCCAGATCTCGGACCACACGTCGGAGCCGGCGCGGCCCAGGGCGGCGGGGTGCTTGGAGCCCAG
>DATING010000810.1:0-1890 GCA_035474555.1 Longimicrobium sp.
CAATCATCCACGATCCCCCTGCCCCGGCCGGGTGGAGACGCTCCGCGGCAGGTTGCGGGCGTCCGTCAGCCCCCGCGGCAGGTAACGCATGCACGGAGCACTCTGGTTCGTCATCGTCGGCCTGCTGTTCGTGGTGATGGCCCTTGCCCGGACGGTGGTGCAGCGGCTGCCGCTGTCCACGGCCATGCTGTACCTGGCCGCCGGCGCCGCGCTGGGGCCGCTCGGCCTGGGACTGCTGGACGTGGACGTGTACGAGCAGTCGGGGATCTGGGAGCGGGTGACGGAGGTGGCCGTTCTCGTCTCGCTCTTTGCCGCGGGGCTCAAGCTGCGCGTCCCGCTCTCCGACGGCCGGTGGATCCTGCCCGTGCGGCTGGCCACCGTCTCCATGGTGGTGACCGTGGGGCTGATCACGCTGGTGGGCGTATGGGCCATGGGCCTGTCGCTGGGCGCCGCGGTGCTGCTGGGCGCCGTGCTGGCGCCCACGGACCCCGTGCTGGCCTCCGACGTACAGGTGACGGCCGCCAGCGACCGCGACCGGCTGCGCTTCGGGCTCACCGGCGAGGCCGGGCTCAACGACGGCACCGCCTTTCCCTTCGTGATGCTGGGGCTGGGCCTGCTGGGGCTGCACGAGCTGGGGGAGGGCGGATGGCGGTGGATTGCCGTGGACCTGCTGTGGGCCGTGGCCGCGGGGCTGGGGACGGGGATCGTGCTGGGGACGCTGGTGGGCCAGCTGGTGCTGTACCTGCGCCGCGAGCACCGCGAGGGCGTGGGGCTGGACGACTTCCTGGCGCTGGGGCTGATCGCCCTGTCCTACGGGGTGGCGCTGCTGGTGCTGGGCTACGGCTTTCTGGCCGTGTTCGCGGCGGGGCTGGCCCTGCGCCGCATCGAGCTCCAGGCGTCGCACGGCGAAGAGCCCCCGGAGGACGTGGAGGTGGCCGCCGCGTCGGCCGAGGCGGAGAAGCTCGCGACGCATCCCGAAAAGGCGCCGGCCTACATGGCGCAGGCCACGCTGGGCTTCACGGAGCAGCTGGAGCGCATCGGCGAGCTGACGGTGGTGCTGCTGCTGGGCGGGATGCTGTCGTGGAGCTTTCTGCCCCGGGAGGCGCTGTGGTTCATCCCCCTGCTCTTCCTGGTGATCCGCCCCGTGGCGGTGTACGCGGGCCTCCTGGGCTCCGGCGCCACGCCCGCGCAGCGCCGGCTGATCGCGTGGTTCGGCATCCGCGGCATCGGCTCCGTGTACTACCTGACGTACGCCATGCAGCACGGGCTTCCCGAGGAGCTCGCGCGAACGCTCGCCGCCCTGGTGCTCGCCACCGTCGCCGTATCCGCCGTCGTCCACGGCGTCTCCGTCACCCCGCTCATGCAGCGCTACGCCCGCCGCACGCCCGGGGCGTCAGGCGCACGTCCAGCACCAGGCAGCGAGGCGTAATCCCGAATCCGGCAGAACAACACTTGGGGATACAGAGGAACAGAGTCAGACCGAGGAGCAGAAACCAGCTTCATTCTTCATCTTCCTCTGTCGGACACCAGCCTCGTTCCAGTGAGTAGCTTTGGACTGAACGACCAGCAGATCGGACCGCTTTTACCCCGCTTCGCTGGCACAAAGCGCGCGTTTGCGACAAAATTCCGCCGTGCTCCGTCCTCCCCTCAACCATCGTTCAAGAACTGGAGATACAGCATGCGAATCAACCACTTCTGCTGCCCTCTCTGCACCGCGCTCGCGTTGATCCTCGTGGTCGCGGGTTGCTCGAAGGCCGACAACGTGGTGGCGCCCCCTGCTGCCCCCTCGCTCGATGGCGGTTGGGGTTACGGGTCAGGTGGCCGGAGTGACGCGGATACGATTGGGGGGAGCGGGACCGCCCAGCAGCAAGGCACCGGCGGCGCCGGAGG
>DATING010000811.1:0-3482 GCA_035474555.1 Longimicrobium sp.
CGAAATGCCGCGGGCTGCTCCGACATAAGGGTGCGAGGCCGTACGGCGCTCCCCGCGGGAGGCCGGCTTCGCGTCCCTGACGAGGCGGTGCGGCCCAGCGGCACCCCTCCGGATCAACCTTCCCGACCGGGAGCAACGCCATGAGCATCACCACGCGCATCCGCCCCTGCCTCTGGTTCAACGACCAGGCCGAGGACGCCGCCCGCTTCTACACCGGCATCTTCAAGAACTCGCGCATCGTCGCCACCACGCAGTACGGCACGGCGGGCTTCGAGGTCCACCAGCGGCCGGCCGGTTCCGTGATGACGGTGGTCTTCGAGCTGGACGGCCAGCCGTTCACGGCGCTCAACGGCGGTCCGCACTTCACCTTCAACGAGGCGGTTTCGTTCGAGGTGCACTGCGACACCCAGGAGGAGATCGACTACTACTGGGAGCGGCTGGGCGAGGGCGGCGACCCCGCGGCGCAGGTGTGCGGCTGGCTCAAGGACCGCTACGGCCTGTCGTGGCAGGTGGTGCCCCGGGAGCTGGAGACGATGGTGGCCGATCCCGAATCGCCCGCGGGCCAGCGCGCCATGACCGCGATGCTGGGGATGAAGAAGATGGACATCGCCGGGCTGCGCCGCGCCTACGCCGGCTCGGAGTGATCCTCCGCCGCCATCGATGGCGCGCGAAACGAGGGGTGGGGCCGTACCGCGGCTCCGCCCCTTCGGATCTGTCCCCGGGCGAGTGCCTCCGTCCTTGGAGTGTCGCCGAACCGCGCGGCTATCCCGCGGCATCAGCCGACGTCCGGCGCAGGCACAGTTTTACGGATCGCGATCGGGTGGATGATGTGCGAGGGCAGCCATCCGCCTCCGCGGCCACGATCTCGGCCGTTCAGCCCCTCCCGAAAAACGCGGATGCCGTCCCCTCGCCGGCAGCAACGGATCTACCAAGGGCCTGATGCACCTTGCCGCTCGCCGTTGGATTCGCATCCAGAGGTCGCGATGGCCACCATCCCGTAGGGCAGGGTTCGCCGAAGGCCGCGGGTGCGGGTGTGATGCGCCGCGACGTCCGGACGCGGATCGGCCGAGTCGCGCAGGAGGCCAGAGATCCTTGGCAGTGAGGCTGCTGCCGGCGAGGGGACGGCCATCCAAATTTTTCGCATAAGAGGATACTGGCCCTACGGCGCCAATGCCCGCCCATGCATAGATCCACCTGATCGCGCTCGGTAAAAGCCGGCCGTGGCGGATACTGGCCGCACGGCGTGAGAGTTCGCCAGGGCACAGATCCACCTGATCGCGATCGGTAAAAGCCGGCCGTGGCGGATGCTGGCCGCACGGCGCGAGAGTTCGCGAAGGCACAGATCCACCTGATCGCGATCGGTAAAAGCCGGCCGTGGCGGATACTGGCCGCACGGCGCGAGAGCGAAGGCACAGGTCCACCTGATCGCGCTCGGTAATAGCCGTCCGTGGCGGATACTGGCCGCACGGCGCGAGAGTTCGCGAAGGCACAGATCCACCTGATCGCGATCCGTAAAAGCTCGCCGTAGCTGGAAGGTGAGCCCGGGATGGTTTGGACGGAACGGAACCTGTGCCCCATCGAACCCCGGCGCGGTGCCCTCGGGACGACGGCGTTCTGCGTACGGTGCACCGTGCGTGGTGGATACGAACGAAAGGGCGGGGCCGCTGGATGCGGCCCCGCCCTTTCTCCTGCCCGTCTGCTTGCCTGACGATCAGGCCGTCAGGCTTCGGCCGGTGCGGCTAGCGGTAGGCTGCGACCGTCGGCGCCGTCAGGTTGAGCACACGCGCGTTGTCTTCGTACAGCGGGGTGCCCATCGCCACGCCGCCGTAGGTCTTGAGCGGGTTGCTCCAGTACTGGATGCGCGTGCAGTTGCTGCAGTTGTTGCCGTAGGCCATCACCGTGCGCCAGGTCTTGGACGCGGGGATGAAGCCGTGGCCGTAGGCGTACGGCGTGGTGCTGCCGTCCACGTAGCGGTCGTGGCGGGCGCCCTGCAGGTGGCCGACCTCGTGGCCGAACGAGTAGTAGCCCGTGATGCAGCTGTAGTGCGCCACGGCGAACGCCGAGGTGGCCGTGGAGCCGATGGACGAGGCAATGCCGCACGCCTCGCTGTCGTTCACCACCAGCACCACCACGTCGGCCGCGTACGTGTTGCGCAGCGTGTGCACGTTGTCCATCAGGCCGTCCGTGGTGCTGCGCACCGCCGCCACGTGCTGCGAGAAGCTGCGGCCGGACTCGTTGTACGTGACCTGGGCCGTGTGCACGCGCACCATGTTGATGTTGATGCCGCTGTTCACGTACGACTGGTTGGTCTCGTCCACCGCCAGCTGGATGAGGCTGCCGATGTTGGACGTCGCCGCCGCGGCCGAGGCCGTGTACACCACCAGCACGTTGATGGTGCTGAGCGCCGCGGCACCCACCGTGCCGCCGGTCGCGGGAGCCTTGGCCGCCGAGAGGAAGTTCGCCGGCGGGGCGGGGTCCAGCACGCCCGTGGGGTTGTCCGGCCCGTGCTCCGAGGGAAGCTTGCTCTGGTCGATCTTGGAGACGGCGTGCAGCCCGTTGCCCAGCGGCTCGATGCTGTACGCCTGCGTGCCCACCGTCACCGTGGCCGTCATGCCGGCCTCGGAAAGGACCATCTGCACCCAGCCCTCCTGGCCCTGCAGGGGGCCGGCCCACGAGATGTCGCTGTCCGAGCGGCGCTGCACGCGCTCACCCGTGGCGACCACCGACAGCCCCGGCGCCACCGTCAGGCGAAGCGACTTGCTCTCCTGCAGCAGCTCGCCGGGCGCCGAGGCGGCGCGCGCCAGGTTCACGCGGGGGGCGATGCCCCGCTCGCGGATCCGGTTCAGCCGGCCTTCCTGCACTTCGGTAAGGGGCTGGTCGGAAACCAGCGTCAGCAGGTTTTCCTGCACTGCCGCGGGCGTCGTCGTTCCCGACG
This sequence comes from Longimicrobium sp., assembly GCA_035474555.1. Lineage (GTDB taxonomy): Bacteria > Gemmatimonadota > Gemmatimonadetes > Longimicrobiales > Longimicrobiaceae > Longimicrobium. The sequence continues at coordinate 2,936 of DATING010000811.1, forward strand.
CGGCGGAAGGGGTGCGGTCGTCGCCCTGGCAGGCGGCGAGGCCGACGGATGCGGCAAGGAACAGCGCGAGCCGTGCTTTCATGGTGCGTCCTCCGGAGGGGTGAGGTTGGGACAGGGCTTTCTGGACGGGATCGCCGACGTGCAGGTCGGGCTACGGGGCGGCCAAAGCTCTCGGGTTGGCGGATTCCTGCGTAAAACGATTTCCAGGCAAGGCGTGCCGGCGGAAGGACGGATGGCGCTGCACGATGCCATCCGTGATCCCGGGGAACGGGTCTCGGTTGCCGAACCAGCTGTAGGGGGAGATTCTGCAGGGAACCATAACCGGCGGAATCTGATTGTCAAGGCCGCTTCTGCCGCACCGCCCGGTCCGCGCCTAACCGTGTTCTCCAGGGGGCGGCGAGCCCCCCCGCCGCGCGCGCCGCATGCGTCTTCACCTTTCGTGGTCCGATGGGTACTTGCGCGCCGCGCCGGGCCCGGCTGGCAGCGGAGCGGGCGCGGCGACAGATTGGGCGGATGCCTGGCCACGGGGAGGGACGCGCGATGCAGG
>DATING010000812.1:0-6327 GCA_035474555.1 Longimicrobium sp.
ATCCCGGAGATGCTGCCCAAGGCGAAGGTCGCCCTGCTCTACGCGCACGCCGACGTGTTCGTCTGCCCGTCCGTCTACGAGCCGTTCGGGATCATCAACCTGGAGGCGATGGCGTGCGAGACGCCGGTGGTCGCGTCCGCGGTGGGCGGCATCCCGGAGATCGTCGTCCCCGGCGAGACGGGCCTGCTGGTGCCCATCGAGGCGGAGGGCGGCGGATCGGTGGAGCCGCGCGACCCGGAGGCGTTCTCCCGCGCCCTGGCGGATGCCGTGAACGAGCTGATGGGGGCGCCGGAGCGGCGCGCGGCGATGGGAAAGGCGGCCCGCGAGCGGGTTCTGGCGCACTTCAGCTGGCAGGCCATCGCCCAGCAGACGCTCGACTTCTACCGCGAGCTGCTGGCGCAGGCGGAGGGCACGGGCTGATCCCGATCCCCTGGGATCGAGGCACATCCTCCGGCGCGGCGGACTTTCACGGCGCCGCGCCGGATGCGCATCCGCCCTCCGTGCGCCCGCCGGGAAACGGATGGCTCTTGCCCGATTCCCTTTGTTGCCACACGTTTAAGGCATCACGCCGCCGGTCTGGACCGGCGGTGTCCGCTTCGCCGTACCCTGTTCGTCCTTCCCATCATGCACGTGCTTCATCCGGGCGCCGCGTCCCGTTCGCTGCGCCGCGCTTTCCTTGCCGTCGTCGTCCCCGTCATGGCCGCGTGCGGCGGGGGTGGAGACGGCGGCACGGAGGTCCAGGGGCCCGTCATCACCAGCGTGAGCCCGTCCACGGTGGTGATGTACGAACCGGACTTCATCCTCACCGTCAACGGGTCCGGCTTTGTGCCTGAATCGCTGGTGCAGTGGGACGGCAGCGACCGGAACACCACGTTCGTGAGCGAGACGGAGCTCACTGCCTTGATTCCCGCCACGGACGTGGAGGAGGGCATGGCCGCGCAGGTGTCGGTGTTCGACCGGCGGGCCAACATCCAGTCGAACGTAAGGACCGTGATGTTTGCGAGCCCGGCGCCCATGGTGACGGCTCTTTCCCCCGAGCGGGTGCTCACGGGCGGCGGCCCCGTCCTGCTGCGGGTGCTGGGCGACGGGTTCACGGACAGGAGCCGGGTGCAGCGGGACGGCGCGAGCCGGCTCACCACCTTCGTGAGCCGCAACGAGCTGGTCACCGAGATCCCCCCCACGGAGATGGCGTCGGGGCGCGTGATCGTGGTCGCGGTGACCACGGGCGGCCCCGGCGGCGGCACGTCCGGCAACTTCTACCTGCCCGTGTCGGCCCCGCCCTACCCCATCCCGGTGCCCACGGCCCTGTCGCCGGCCGTGTTGCTGGCCGGGGTCGGCGGGACGGTCACCGTCACGGGCACGGGGTTCACCCCGTTCACGCGCGTGGACGTCATCGGGGTGTTTCCGCGGCCCGCCGTGACCGTGGTGTCCAGCACGCAACTGCGCTTTACGCTCACGCCGGACAACATGCCCCCGGTGGGCTCGTGGCAGGTCACCCTCACCAATCCCGAGCCGGGCGGCGGGGCCGGGCCGCCGATCGCGTTGCGCGTGGAGAATCCGGCGCCCGTCATCACGGCCCTCTCCCCGGCGCAGGCCGTGGTGGGGCAGCAGAGCCAGGTGGTGCGGATCACGGGTACGGGCTTCGTGCTCGGCACCTTCATCCTGTTCAACGGCGAGGGGAAGGGGGGCGGGTACCTGAGCTCCACGGAACTGCAGCTCATCCTCCGGCCCGGCGACCTGGACCAGGCCGGGACGTTCCCCATCACGGTGAGCAACTCCAGTCCGGGGGGCGGCGTGTCGAATGCGCTCCCATTTACCGTGGTGAACCCGCCCGCGAACTGACGGCCGGCGCCTGGAGCAGGCCGTCGCACGCGAGCGCAGGGGGCGCGGAGAGAATCTTCTCCGCGCCCCCTTGGTGTATCCGGGCCTTTCGTCGTTGTCGGTGCTGGGGAAACGGGTGGCGCCCTGTCCCTCAAAGGGAGGGACGTAGCGCGTGGTGACGTTCATCCCGCAGGACCATCCGCAGCCGTGGGGGCATCGATGAAACGTACGGGCGAGTTCCGGCAACCCGCCGCTGCGCGGGAGAATCCGCCCATCCATCGGCGTGAATCCCTTCTTTGCCGCCGCCCATCATGAGCAAGGTCGAAATCCTGTACTTTGCTGCGGATCCGCTTTCCGTCACGCGTGACGGAATCGCGCCCCCTCTGCAACTGGGTCAGGAGGTGCGGAAAATCCGCCATAGGGTGCGTGCTGCCAAGCATCGGCATGCTCTGCGCTTCGACGTGCATCTGGCGACACGTACGGAAGACCTGATCCAGGCTTTCTCTGAAGCGCGTCCGCAGGTGGTGCACTTCAGCGGGCACGGCGGGGCAAACGGACTGAAGTTCGAAGGACCTGACGGCGGAGGACCGCAGTCGGTGAGCGCGGATGCGCTGGCCCAGTTGTTCACCACGTTCCGAGGTGACATCCGTTTGGTTGTCCTGAACGCCTGCTACAGCGAACCGCAGGCGAGGGCGATCGCGGACGCTGTGGGGTGCGCGATCGGTACCTGTGGTCCGATTTCCGACACCGCCGCGATCACCTTCGCGTCAACGTTCTACAGCGGGATCGCCTTTGGTGAGTCGGTTCAGACCGCATGGGAACGAGCAGCTACCGCATTGGCGCTGGATGGGATTCCAGAGAAGGAGTGCCCGAAGATCCTGACGGGCAAGGGCGTCTATGCCAAGCAACTGGTGCTGGTTCCCGATGCTCAGGAACCCGGTCCAGAGCCGATGCCGCGATGGGAGGGGATTCTCATTTCCCTCGTCGGAGCGTTGTCCCTCCTGGGCGCAATGGTGCTCGATGTGAGCTTCGGCCCGGCGCTGGCTCTAAGTCTGGTGCCCGTCCTCATCACCGCCGGGCTCATGCGGTACGCCCGCTCGCCTGTCGCGCGGGGAGCAATGCGTCCAGCCCGAACTGCGCTTTCCGCGGTCATGCTTTCCGCGGCAGCGATGCTTGGCGGGACGTCGGTCGTCAAGTCCATCGGGGGTGAGCAAGAGACAGCCCCACAGGGTATTCAGCTCGCGGTATGTACACAGGAGGGAACGGCGCGTCCGCTCGGATTGTTGACGCCGGCGGGGGTTTCCAGAACGCCGGGTGGGGAGTCCGGGGTAGAGGGTGAGCTGGCGGAGGCGAAAGCGGATTACGAGGCCGGAAACTATGATGCCGCTTTCCTCAGTTTCCAGCGTGCCGCAGACGCTGGCAGTGCCGAGGCGATGGGTTATGTCGGGACGTCGCATTTGTGCGGAGAGGGAACGGAAAGGCAGCCAGACCTGGCAAGACTTTGGTTGCTTCGCGCGGCGCAGGAAGGAGATGCGCGGGCCATGTATGCGCTTGGGGTCGCGCACGAGGCGAGGCAAATTTTCCAGAACCCGACCCTGAGCCGCGCAAGGAACTGGTATCGTAAATCCGCGAGCCTGGGCTACGTGGATGCCATGCGCAGCCTCGGCCGGCTTCATCGCGCGGATGGAGCCGCGGACAGCGCACTGGTCTGGTACGATAAGGCCGCCGGGGCTGGTTCCGTGGAGGCCCTGGTGGACGCGGGCCGCATCTACGAGGAGGGTCGGCTGGCGGGGGGCACCAACCTGGATTCAGCGCGCGTCAGGTACCACAAAGCCGCGGAACAGGGCTCCGCGCGAGCGAGGTTCGAGATGGGGCGCATCTACCAGGAAGGCGTTGGGGTGCGGCGGGACTACGCGGTCGCGATCGTCTGGTACAAGCGAGCTGCGACCGTGGGCTCCGCAGATGCCATGAATCAGCTGGGCATCCTGCACCAGAAGGGCCTGGGTGTGCCACCGAGCAGCGACGAGGCGCTCCGCTGGTATCGCCAGGCCGCCGACCTGGGCTCCGCCGAAGCGCGGCGCAACTTGGCGGCGCTGGAAAGCGGCTGGTGGGGCTGGATGCGACGCTCGTTCTGACGGCGAACGGGGCGGATCGCGAGCGCGGGCGTGGAAATCACATCCACGCCCGCGCTTCTTTACTTCCATGGAATAAGGGAGGCTGCCGGCAGATGTGTCCGGATGCCGTTCTCCCCCCTCCCGCCGCGGAGCGGGGGTGGGGGCCGGGGGGGAGGGGCCCTCGCCCGTGCCGGGCAGGCTGCTCCCGGGCAGCGTATCTCCCGGCCCGGTCTGTGCCCGGCACCCGCGATGCAAAGTTCTCCCCCTCTCCCGGCGCAGTGCGCCGTGCAGCGGGGACGATGCGGACGCGGGGCCGACACACGACCGAAGATCATGAAGCGAAGCTCGATTCCGCTGTTCCTTGCCGCATGCCTGACCGTCGCCGCGTCCGCCGCCGCGCCGCGCGCGGCCGCCCAGCGCGGGCACGACCCCGCGACCGTGGCCCGTGTGGACGCGCTGGTGGCGCGGATGACGGTGGAGGAAAAGGCCGGGCAGATGACGCAGCTGACCATCGGCGTGCTGGCGGCGCAGGGATCGCCGCAGCGCGACAGCGTCCGCCTGGACCCCGCCAAGCTGCGCGAGGCCCTCGTGCAGCGGCACGTGGGGTCGCTGCTCAACGTCATCGGCGGGTCGCTCACGCTGGAGGGATGGCACGGGCTCATCGGGCAGATCCAGGACGTGGCCACGCGCGAGACGCGGCTGGGCATCCCCGTCCTCTACGGCATCGACTTCGTGCACGGGGCCAACTACACGCGCGGCGGCACCATCTTTCCCCACAACCTGGGCCTCGCCGCCACCTTCGACGTCGCACTCGCGCGCCGGGCCGGCGAGGTCACGGGGGACGAGGCGCTCGCCAGCGGCCTCCCCTGGAACTTCGCCCCCGTGCTGGACGTGGGGCGGCAGCCGCTCTTTCCGCGCTTCTACGAGACCTTCGGCGAGGACCCGCTGGTGGCGGCGACGCTGGGCCGCGCGGCGATCGAGGGGATGCAGCGCACGGGGCGCGTATCCGCCACCATGAAGCACTACCTGGCCTACAGCGCCCCCCGCACGGGCCGCGACCGCACGCCGGCCAGCGTGACGCCCCGCGAGGTGCGCGAGATCTTCCTGCCCCCGTTCGCGCAGGCGGTGCGGGCGGGCGCGCGGGCCGTGATGGTGAACTCCGGCGAGATCGACGGCGAGCCCGTGCACGCCAGCCGCTACTGGCTCACGGAGGTGCTGCGCGGCGAGCTGGGCTTCGACGGGGTGATCGTGACGGACTGGGAGGACATCTACTTCCTGCACACCAAGCACCGCGTGGCGCCGACGATCCGCGACGCGGTGCGGATGGCGATCGACGCCGGCATCGACATGAGCATGACGCCCAACGACTACGGCTTTACGGACGCGCTGATCGACCTCGTCCGCGACGGCGTCATCCCGGAGAGCAGGATCGACCAGTCCGTGCGGCGCATCCTTCTCCTGAAGGCGGAGCTGGGGCTGCTGGACGCGCCGTATCCCGATCCCACCCTGCACGGCCGCTTCGCCACGGAGGCGTCCGTCCAGTCCGCGCGCGAGGCGGCGCGCCGCTCCATCACCCTGCTGAAGAACGAGGGCGCCATCCTTCCCCTGCGCAAGGACGCGCGCATCCTGGTCACCGGCCCGGCGGCCAACTCGCTCACGTCGCTGAACGGCGGGTGGACGTACACCTGGCAGGGGACGGACGCATCCCACTTTCCCGACGGGCCGCGGACGCTGCTGGAGGCCATGCTGCGGCGCGGGCGCGACGTTCGCTACGTGGCCGGCGCCGGCTTCACGGAGTCGACGGACCCGGGCGCCGCCCTCCGCGCCGCGCAGGACGCGGACGTGGTCGTCGTGGCCGTCGGCGAGGACGCGTACAGCGAGTGGGTGGGCAACATCGACGACCTTACGCTCCCCGAGCCGCAGCTGCGGCTGGTCGAGGCCGTGCAGGCGGCGGGAAAGCCGGTCGTGCTCGTCCTCGTCCAGGGGCGGCCGCGGGTCATCAGCCGCGTGGCGGAGGGGGCGCGGGGGATCGTGATGGCGTACTGGCCGGGGATGTACGGCGGCGACGCCATCGCGGACGTGCTGTTCGGCGAGATCAATCCATCCGGCAAGCTGCCGTTCACCTACCCGCGGCACCCCAACGCGCTGGCGACGTACGACCATCGCTTCACGGAATCCACCAACAACGACTTCGGGCGGGGGCCGGGCGGCTTCAACCCGCAGTGGGAGTTCGGCCATGGGCTCAGCTACACCACGTACGCATACCGCGACCTGCGGCTGGGCGCGCGCGAGATCGGCCCCGCGGACTCGCTGACGGTGCGCGTGACGGTGGCAAACACGGGCGCGCGGGCGGGGCGGGAGACGGTGCTCCTCTTCACCCGCCAGCACTATG
>DATING010000813.1:0-1699 GCA_035474555.1 Longimicrobium sp.
CCGGCCAGCATCACGTCGCTCGCGCGCAGGATGCCGTCGGTAAGCGAGTGGCGGCAGCCGTACAGGTTGTCGAACTTGCTCTTGGTGACCGAGTCGTTGACGTTGATCGCGGGGAACAGCAGCGTCCCGGCGGTCATCATCTCGTACAGGCGGTGCACGCCGGTCGTCGTCTCTTCACTGACGCCGCGCAGCTCGGCGGCCACGCGCGTCCAGCGGCCCGGCTCGGCGGCGATGGTGCTGCGCAGCGTGTCCAGGATCACGCCCCACTCCTCGGCGTCGTTCTCGGCGTCGAACGCCGGGATCACGCCCGACTTCTCGTACTCCACGCCCTTGTGCACCAGCAGCGTGGCGTCGCCGCCGTCGTCCAGCAGCAGGTTGGGGCCGGTGCCGTCGGGCCAGAACAGCGCCTGCTCCGTGCACCACCAGTACTCCTCCAGCGTCTCGCCCTTCCAGGCGAACACGGGCACGCCCTGCGGATCGTCCGTCGTGCCGTCCTTGCCCACGACCACCGCGGCGGCCGCGTGGTCCTGCGTGCTGAAGATGTTGCACGACACCCAGCGCACGTCGGCGCCCAGCTCCACCAGCGTCTCGATGAGCACGGCCGTCTGCACGGTCATGTGCAGCGAGCCCATGATCTTGGCGCCGGCGAGCGGATACTGGCCGCGGTACTCGTCGCGCAGGGCCATCAGCCCCGGCATCTCGTGCTCGGCCAGGCGGATCTCCTTGCGGCCGAACTCGGCCTGGGAGATGTCGGCGACCTTGAAGGGCACGCGGCCGGCTTCGGCGGCGGCGGCGAACGGGTTGGCCAGCTCTGCGACTGCGCTCACGGTGTCTGCTCCGGGTACGGGTTGGAACTGCGGGTTACAGGGTACAGGGGACAGGTTACAGCCTGCAACGACGTCCGCCCCTGGTGTGGATCAAACTGGATCAACTGCGGCCCGGCATCCCGCCGGGCGAATGAATTCGCTGCAACCACCACACGAAGTCCGCCTGCGCGGACTGCCGACCTCAGCCGATCTCTGCCCCCAGGCACGGCCCGGGGTATATACCCTCTCCCGCGCAGTTTGCGGGAGGGGGTGGACGAGCCTAAGCGAGGTCGGGGGAGGGCCACCGCCGGCCGCCGCGACGAATCTCCTCCCGCACTTTCGCACTCACGCACTTCGTCGTGCCGTCGCGGCGAAGAGCGACGGGCCCTTGGCGGCGGGATCGGGGGGGAGCGGCACGTAGCGGCACGCCTCCAGCCCCGCGTCCTTCATCCACTGCCCCATCCGCTCCGCCTCGAAGCCCTGCCATACGTGGCCCATGGCCTGGCGGTACTCCTCGCGGTCGTGCGGCATCATGTCCACCACCAGCAGCCGCCCGCCGGGGCGCAGGGCCCGCGCCGCCTCCGCCAGCGCCTCGCCGGGCTCCGCAACGTAGTGCAGCACGAGAAACGCGATCGCCGCGTCCAGCTCGCCGTCGCGGAGGGGCAGCGACTCCAGCTCGCCCTCGCGCGTCTCCACGTTCGCCAGGCCGCCCAGCCGCGCGCGGGCCGCGTCCAGCATGGCCGGCGAGCTGTCCACCGCCACCACGCGGGAGACGAAGGGGGCCAGCGACTGCGACACCTGCCCCGTTCCGCACCCCAGGTCGCCCACGGTCCAGTCCTCGTCCAGCAGCCCCAGCAGCGCGAGCAGGTCCGCGCGCCGGCCGAACAGCTCCG
>DATING010000814.1:0-7327 GCA_035474555.1 Longimicrobium sp.
CGAAAGAAAGCGGCGCGACGTCGCGATGGGTGCGGGGGACGATGCTGAACGAGCGGACCTTCCCGCTGAGCATGGCCTCGATGAGCGCACGCTTGGCAGGAGAAAGCTCCGGGCGCGGAAGCGTCTGTTCCGAGGCCATCCTAGACTCCTGCAATGGGGTTGAACTGGGGCAGCTGTTCGGCCTCGAAGTCGGACATGTTAGCTGCGTCTTCGTAGATCCTGCGCTCGATCTCTCCCGCCATGGCTTCCAGCGTCGGCATCGAGAACACGGTGCGGATCGAGATTTCCAGGTCGAAGGTGGCCTGGACCTCGGCGAGCATACGCATGCTCAGCAGCGAGTGCCCTCCCAGGCGGAAGAAGCTGTCGTGGACCCCCACCCGGTCCCGGCGCAGCACCTCCGCCCAGATCTCCGCCAGCACCTCCTCCACCGGAGTCCGGGGCGCCACGTACCGGTCCGCGTCGGCCGCGTGTTCCGGCGCCGGCAGCGCCTTGCGGTCCAGCTTTCCGTTCGGACTCAGCGGCAGCCGCTCCAGCACCATGAACGCCGCCGGCACCATGTACTCCGGCAGGCTCCGTCGCATGTGCTCTCGCAGCTCGTCCTCCTGGACGTCACCCACCACGTACGCCACCAGCCGCTTCTCGCCCGCGTCCTCGCGCGCCAGGACCGCACACTCGCGCACGCCCTGGTGCTCCAGCAGCGCCGCTTCGATCTCCCCCGGTTCGATCCGGAAGCCCCGGATCTTCACCTGTTCATCTACGCGGCCCAGGAACTCCAGCGTGCCGTCCGCCCGCCAGCGCACCCGGTCGCCGGTGCGGTAGAGCCGCGCGCCGGGGAGGTACGAGTCGGCCACGAACGTCTCCGCCGTCAGCTCCGGCTGGTTCAGGTAGCCCCGCGCCAGCCCGGCGCCGCCCGCGTACAGCTCGCCGGGCACGCCTGCGGGCACCGGCTGCATCCCCGCGTCCAGCACGCGCACGTACGTGTTCGCGATCGGCCGGCCGATGGGAATCGACGCGCGCTCCCCATCTTCCGCCCGCACCATGTGGCAGCAGGTAAAGGTGGTGTTCTCCGTGGGTCCGTAGCCGTTGGTGAGCGCCGTCCCCGGCAGCTCCGCCAGCACACGGCGCACGTGGGGGACGGAAAGCACGTCGCCGCCGGCGATGAGCTGGCGCACGCCCTCTAGGATCTCGATGTCCTCCTCCACCACCAGGTGAAATAGGCCGGCCGTCAGCCACAGGACGGTGACGCCGTGCTCCGCCAGCGCCCGGCCGATGCTCTCCACGGAGGGCTGTTCGGCGGGATGGATGGCGAGGCACGCGCCGTTCAGCAGCGGCCCCCACAGCTCCAGCGTGGCCGCGTCGAACGCGGCGGGCGCAAGCTGCAGGAAGACGTCGGAGGGGTCGATGGCAACGAAGTCCTGCCCGCGCACCAGGCGCACGATGGCCCGGTGCGGCACCTCGACACCCTTGGGCCGTCCCGTGGAGCCGGAGGTGTACATCACGTACGCCGCCGACTCGGGATCCGTCCCCGCCGCCGGCACATCCGCCGGCTCCGCCGCGATCACCGCCGCGTCCGCGTCCACCCGGACGATACGCGCGGCGTGGGGCGGCAGGCGCTCCGCCAGGGACGACTCCGTCACCAGCACGGGGACGGCGGTGTCGGCCAGCATGAAGGCCAGCCGCTCCGCGGGGTACGCCGGGTCCAGCGGCACGTACGCGCCGCCCGCCTTGAGCGCCGCCAGCAGGGCGACGACCATCTCCGGTCCGCGCTCCAGGCACACGCCCACGCGCGTCCCCGCGGCCACGCCGGCGCGGCGCAGGTGGTGGGCAAGGCGGTTGGCGCGACCGTCCAGCTCCGCGTACGTCATCCGCCCGCCGTCCCACGCCAGCGCGACGGACTCCGGCGCGGCGGCGGCGGTCTGCGCGAAGAGCGCATCGGTCGTGGCGCGGGGGAGCTCGGGCGCGGCGCCTTCGCCCAGCGCCAGCAGGCGGGCGTGCTCCGCCTCGCCGAGCAGCTCCAGCCGCGAGAGCCGCACGTCCGCGTCCGCCGCGACCTGCTCCAGCACCCGCTCCAGGTGGCCGAGCATCTGGTCGACGGTGCCGCGGTCGAAGAGGTCGGTGCTGTAGTTCAGTCCGCCGCGCAGCCCCTCGGCGGTCGCCGTGAGCGTCAGGGAGAGATCGAACTTGGCGCTCCCGGGCTCCGTTCCGACTCCGCTCACCTCCAGCCCCGGCAGAGCGCTTCCCCCGCCCCCGTCGTTCTGCAGCGTGAACATCACCTGGAAGAGCGGCGAGTGGCTCATCGACCGCTCGGGCTGGAGCTCGGCCACCAGCTTCTCGAAGGGCACGTCCTGGTGCTCGTACGCGCCCAGCGTCGCCTCCCGCACCCGCCGCAGGGTCTCGCGGAAGCTTGGGTCCCCCGAGAGGTCCGTCCGCAGCACCAGCGTGTTGACGAAGAAGCCGATCAGCTCCTCGGTCTCCTTCCGGGTCCGCCCCGCGATCGGGCTCCCCACGACGATGTCGTCGCTCCCGCTGTACTTGCCCAGCAGCACCTGGAAGGCACTCAGCAGCGTCATGTACAGCGTCGCGCCCTCGCTCCGCCCCAGCGCCTGCAACCGCTCCAGCAGCTCCGGTGAGAAATTCACCGGGACCGTCGCGCCCCGGTACGTCTGCACGGCCGGGCGGGGATGGTCGGTGGGCAGCTCCAGCAGCTCCGGCGCGCCCGCCAGGCGGTCCCGCCAGTACGACAGCTGCCGGTTCAGGGTCTCGCCCGCCAACTGCTCGCGCTGCCACACCGCGTAGTCCGCGTACTGCACCGGCAGCGCGGGGAGCGGCGACTCACGCCCCTCGCGGTACGCCGCGTACAGGGAGGACAGCTCGCGGAAGAGCACCCCCATGCTCCACCCGTCGCTGACGATGTGGTGCATTCCGAGCAGCAGCACGTGCTCCTCCGCGCCCAGCCGCAGCAGCGACGCGCGGAAGAGCGGGCCGGCGGAGAGATCGAACGCGCGCCGCGCCTCCTCGCCGGCGCGGCGCCTGACCGCTGCCTCTCGATCCGCCTCGCCCAGCGCCGACAGGTCCTCCACCGGCAGGGCGAATCCGCCGAAGGGCGCCACCCCCTGCACCGGCGACGCGTCCACCTGGCCGAAGACCGTCCGCAGCGCCTCGTGACGCCGGACGATCTCGCCCAGCGCGCGTTCCAGCGCCGCCTCGTCCAGCGCACCCCCCAGGCGCCGTGCCACGCGGAGGTTGTAGACGGCACTCCCCGGCTCCAGCCGGTCGATGAACCAGAGCCGCTCCTGCGCGAACGACAGCGGCAGCGCCCCCGTGCGATCGACCGGCACCACCGGCGGCAGCACCGGCAGCCCCGCGCGGCGCATCTCTCCCACGCGCCCGGCCAGCTCCGCCACCGTGGGTCCCTCGAAGAGCGCCCGCAGCGGCAGCTCCACCCCGAACAGCTCGCGGACACGCGACACCACCCGGGTGGCCAGCAGCGAGTGCCCGCCCAGCTCGAAGAAGCTTTCCTCCACGCCCACGCGCTCCAGGCGCAGCACCTCCGCCCAGATCCCCGCCAGCACCTCCTCCATCGGCGTGCGCGGCGCCACGTAGCGCTCCTCCGCCGTGGCAAAGTCCGGCGCCGGCAGCGCCTTGCGGTCCACCTTGCCGTTGGGCGTCAGCGGCAGCCGGTCCAGGGCGACGAACGCACCGGGTACCATGTAGTCCGGGAGCTCCCGGCGCAGGTGCTCACGCAGGACTCCCGCCTCCACGCCGCCCACCACGTACGCCACCAGCCGCCGGTCGCCCGGGACGTCCTCGCGCGCCACGACCACGCAGTCGGCGACTGCGCTCCGCCGCAGCGCCGCCTCGATCTCGCCCGGCTCGATGCGGAAGCCGCGCACCTTGACCTGCGCGTCGGTCCGCCCCAGGAACGCCAGCACCCCGTCCGCCCGCCACCGCACCCGATCGCCCGTGCGGTACACCCGCCCTCCGGGCTGTCTGCCGAAGGGGTCGGGAACGAACCGCCCAGCCGTGAGCCCCGGCCGGCCCAGGTAGCCGCGCGCCACGCCCACGCCTCCCACGTACAGCTCGCCCGCCACGCCGACCGGCGCCGGCCGCCCGGCCGCGTCCAGCACGTACACCCGCACGTTCTCCAGCGGGCGGCCGATCGCAGGCGCCCGCCCGTCCGCCTCGCAATGGGCGGTCGTCGCGCAGACCGTGACCTCCGTGGGCCCGTACGCGTTCACGAAGGCACGTCCACCGCTCCACCGCTCCACCGTGGCGGCGTCCACCGCCTCACCCGCGCTCACCACCGTGCGCAGCGCCGGCAGGTCGTCCGGCGAAAGGATGGACAGCACCGACGGCGGCAGGGTCGCCACGGTGACGCGCCCGCGCCGCAGCGTCTCCAGCAGCCCCGGGCCGGGGAGCAGCGCCTCGCGCGGCGCCAGCACCAGCGTGGCCCCGGCCAGCAGCGCGCCGAACACCTCCGCCACCGCCGCGTCGAACGAAAACGAGGCGAACTGGAGGACGCGGCTGCTGCCGTCGATGCCGAAGCGGCGGGCCTGCGTGTACGCCAGGTTGGGGACGCCGCGATGGGGCACCATCACCCCCTTGGGCGTTCCCGTGCTCCCGGAGGTGTAGATGACGTACGCCAGGTGGTCGGGCGAAACGTGGACCTCCGGGTTTTCCGCGGGCTCCGCCGCGATCCGCGCCCCGTCCCCGTCCACGCTCACCACCGCGACCCCGTCGCCGGCGGGGAGCGTTGAATGCAGCGACTCCTGCGTCACCAGCACGGGCACGCCGGCGTCGGCCAGCACGAACGCCAGCCGCTCCGCGGGATAGGCGGGGTCCAGCGGGACGTACGCGCCGCCCGCCTTGAGCACGGCCAGGACGGAGACGATCATCTCCGGCCCCCGCTCCAGGCAGATCCCCACCCGCGTCTCGAGCCCGAGGCCGAGACCGGCGATATGGTGCGCCAGCCGGTTCGCCCGCGCGTTCAGCTCGCCATAGCCGATGGGCTCCCCCTCGAACTCGATCGCCACGGCGTCTGGCTTTTGCGCCGCCTGGGCCTCGAAGAGTTCGTGGATGCACCTGTCCGCCGGGTACTCGGCCTCCGTGCGGTTCCACTCCTCCAGCACCCGCGCGCGCTCCGCCTCCCCGACCAGCTCCAGCTCGGAAAGCAGCACGTCCGCGTCCGCGGCGACCTGCTCCAGCACCCGTGCCAGGTGACCGAGCATCCGGAGGGCCGTGCCGCGCTCGAAGAGGTCCGTGCTGTAGTTCAGTCCGACACGCAGACCCTGAGCGGTCGCCTTGGGCATCAGGGAGAGATCGAACTTGGCGCTCGCCAGCTCCGCTCCGGCTTCGCTCACCTCCAGCCCCGGCAGAGCGAGCCCCCGCTCCACGGCGTTCTGCAGCGCGAACATCACCTGGAAGAGCGGCGTGTGGCTCAGGGACCGCTCCGGCCGCAGTTCGGCCACCAGCTTTTCGAAGGGCACCTCCTGGTGCTCGTACGCGCCGAACGTGACCTCCCGCACCCGCCGTAGCACCTCGCGGAAGGACGGGTCTCCCGAGAGATCCGTCCGCAGCACCAGGGTGTTGACGAAGAAGCCGACCGTCTCCTCGATCTCCTTTCTCGTCCGCCCCGCGGTCGGACTGCCCACGACGATGTCCTCGCTCCCGCTGTACCTGGACAGCAGCACCTGGAAGGCAGACAGCAGCACCATGTACAGCGTCGCGCCCTCGCTCCGCCCCAGCGCCTGCAGGCGCTCCAGCAGCTCCAAGGGAAGCTCGATCCGCTCGTGGGCCCCCCGGAACGTCTGCACCGCCGGGCGTGGATGGTCGGTGGGCAGCTCCAGCAGCGCGGGTGCGTCCGCCAGACGCTCCCGCCAGTACGCCAGCTTTCCTTGCAGGGCACCGTCCCGAAGGTGCTCGCGCTGCCACACCGCGTGGTCGGCGTACTGCCCCCCCACGTCAGGCAGCGGCGACTCCGCACCCTCGTGGTACGCCTCGTACAGCACCGGCAGCTCCCGGTAGAGCACCCCCAGGCTCCCCCCGTCGCCGACGATGTGGTGCATCGTGAGCAGCAGCACGTGATCCCCGGCGCCCAGCCGCAGCAGCGCTGCACGAAAGAGCGGGCCCGCCGCCAGGTCGAAGGGCCTTCGCGCCTCCTCGCTGGCCCGCCGCCTGACCCCCGCATCGCGATCCCCCTCGCCCGGTCCGGACAGGTCCTCCACCGGCAGGGCGAACCCGCCGAACGGCGCGATCACCTGCACCGGCGAACCGTCCACCTCGGTGAACGTCGTCCGCAGCGCCTCGTGACGCCGGACGATCTCGCCCAGGCTCCGCTCCAGCGCCGCCTCGTCCAGCGCACCCTCCAGGCGCCATGCCACGGGGACGTTGTAGACGGCGCTTCCCGGATCCAGCCGGTCGATGAACCAGAGCCGCTCCTGCGCGAACGAGGTGGGCGCGGTCCGCGTCCGGCCGATCTTCTCGAGGAGGATCTTTCGCAGCAGCTCCTGCTTCTCGCTGCGCGAGAGCGTGCCGGCAAACTCGGGGGGGACGGTCATTTCCGGTTCTTCAGGGTTGCGCGTCCAGGAGGCGATCCAGCTCTTCTTCGGAAAGGTCGTCGAGCAGCGCGAGCAGGTGGTGCGGGCTGGCCTCGGGGTCTGGTGCCGGCTCGGCCACCGTTTCCGCCAGGGCCACCACCCCCCGTTCCGCCAGGACGCGGGCCAGCTCCGCCACCGTGGGTCCCTCGAAGAGCACGCGCAGCGGCAGCTCTACGCCGAACAGCTCGCGGACCCGCGACATCACGCGGATGGCCAGCAGCGAATGCCCGCCCAGCTCGAAGAACGTTTCCTCCACCCCCACGCGCTCCACCCGAAGCACCTCGGCCCAGATCCCCGCCAGCACCTCCTCCGCCGGCGTCCGCGGCGCCACGTACCGGTCCGCGTCGGCCGCGTACTCCGGCACCGGCAGCGCCTTGCGGTCCACCTTGCCGTTCGCGTTCAGCGGCAGCCGCTCCAGGGCGACGATCGCCCGCGGCACCATGTACTCCGGCAGGCCCTGGCGCAGGTGCGCGCGGAGTCCGTCCATCTCCACGTCGCCCACCACGTACGCCACCAGCCGCTTGTCGCCCGGCTGGTCCTCGCGCATCATCACCCGGACGTGGCGCACCCCGGGATACGCCGCAATCGCCGCCTCCACCTCCCCCGGCTCGATGCGGAAGCCGCGGATCTTCACCTGGTCGTCCAGGCGGCCCATGAACTCCAGCTTCCCCTCGGCCCGCCAGCGCGCCCGGTCGCCGGTGCGGTACATCCGCCCGCCGGGCTCCGCCGCG
>DATING010000815.1:0-4056 GCA_035474555.1 Longimicrobium sp.
ACCCGCCACAGCATCAGCCCCACGGCCCCCCCGTAGGCCGCCATGAACACCAGGTCGCCCACGCTCCTCAGCATCGTGACCCGGCGGGCCACCCGGAGCGCCCCGCGCCGTGACTCCTGCCACACCTGCCGGAAGCGGGACAGGATCTCCCGCTCCAGCCCGAACACCCGCAGCTCCATCCCGGCATTGCGGTCGACCGTGAGGCTCTTGAGGTAGCGGGCCCGCCGGCTGGGCTCCGCGAAGGCCTTCTCGGCCGCGCGCGACCACCGCTGCTGCGCGGCGGTGATGGCGATGGACGGGAGGGCAAAGGGCACGAGCAGCAGCAGCACCGGGCTCACGATCGCGAGCGTCACCAGGGTGCCCACCGCGCCGACCACGGTGTTCGCGGCGTTGACCAGGACGTTGAGCGCGCCCCCCAGCGCCCCCTGCTTCTGCCGGAGGAGCTCGAGCCGGTCCTGGATGTCGGGACGCTCGTGGTGCTCGAGCCCCGGGAGATCCGCCATCAGGGTGATGATCTCGCGGTCGAACGCGAACCCCACCCGCTCCGTGAGCCCGATCCGGATCCAGCTCCCCAGCCAGATCCCCACGAACGTGAGGACCCGGGTGACCGTGATCCCCGCCGCGCCCAGCACCAGCAGCTGCAGGTCCTGGCGGAGCGCGCCGTCCGTCATGAGCTTGAGGAACCACGCGAAGAGGGGGGCCCCCAGGAAGGCGATGGGCTCCAGCAGGAGCCCGGCCGAGCGCCAGGGGTCCGTCCGCCAGGTCGTCCGCCCCAGCATGCCGATGGCACGAAGTTGCTCACGCATCGGCCACCTCCGCCCCGGCCGCCGCGCCCGTGTGCTCCGCGACGGCGAATCGCTGGGCCTGGAGCGAGAACATCTCGGCGTACCGGCCGCCCGCCCGCATCAGCGCATCGTGCGGGCCGTCCTCCGCCACCCGGCCGCCGTGCAGGACGACGATCCGGTCCGCGCGCCGTACGCTCGACAGCCGGTGCGAAACCAGGATGGTGGTGACACCGCGGGTGAGATCCAGGAACCGGTCGAACAGCTCCGCCTCCGCGCGCACGTCCAGGCTGGCGGTCGGCTCGTCCAGGATCAGCAGCCCGGCTCCGCCGCGGACGGCGGCAAGCGCCCGGGCGAGCGCCACCCGCTGCCACTGCCCACCGGAAAGGTCCACGCCGCCGTCGAACTCCCGGGACAGCACGGTGTCCCACCCGCGGGAAAGGGCCTGGAGCAGCGCGCCACCGCCCGCGTCCCGCAGGGCGCCTTCCAGGACCTCGGTGTCGTTCACCAGGGGAAGGTGCCCGAACCCCACGTTCTCGCGCAGGGGCAGCCGGTATCGCATGAAGTCCTGGAAGATCACGGCGATCCGGCGCCGCGCCTCCGGCCCGCCCTCGCCCACGGTGACCGAGCCGGCGTCCGGGTCGTACATCCCGCAGAGCAGCTTGATGAGCGTGCTCTTTCCCGCCCCGTTCTCGCCCACGATGGCCAGCGACTGCCCGGCGGGCACCTCCAGGGTCAGCCCGTCCAGGGTGGGACGCTCCCGGCCCCGGTAGGTGAACCGCACCTGGTCCAGGCGCAGGCCCATGGCCCCCGTTCCGGGCGCCGGGCGGCCGCGCGGCTCTTCCGGAGACGGCAGGGCGTGGAGCTTCTCCCCCAGCGTGGCCACGCGTCCGGAAAGGGCGAGGGACTGGACGGCCCCCCACTGCGGGTCGCCGATCATGCCCAGGTCCGAGGTGGCGAGCACGGCCTGCACGAACACGAGCAGCGCGGCGAGGGTCACCTCGCCGCGGCTGGCTTCCAGCCCCAGGGCGCCGAGAACCACGGCGTGCGAAACGATCAGCGCGCAAACGGCGGCGGCGTTGAGGCTGCGGTCCGCCTTTCGGTTGCGCCACAGCACGCCCAGCGCGTCGAGCCAGGCGTCGCTGTACTGCGCGACCGACCACCCCGCCAGCCCAAAGATGCGGATCTCCTTCGCGGCCGCCTGCTCCACCGCGAGCGAGCGCAGGTACTCGGACCTCCGCAGGGGGGCCGCGCTGACCCCGCCCCGGACACTCACCCCCCGCTCACTGGCCTGGAGGTAGACGCGGTTGGTCAGGTGCCAGGCGGCGGCGAGCACGAGCGGCGCCCACCAGTGGTACCCGAGCAGTACCGCGAACGCGCCGATCCCCCGCAGCCGGGCGGTGAGCACGCTGGACATCTGCGAGACGGGGCGCCGCAGCACGCCGCGCCGCTCGGCGTCCTGCACCGCCTCGAGCTGGTCGGCGAACGCGGGGTCCTCCAGCTGCGCCACCCCGGGGGTCTCCAGGGTCACGCGGGCGACCCTGTGGTGCACCTCCAGGGTGAAGGCCACGTCGAGCACGCCCCCCTGCTGCGCCATGAGGTTGCCGATGATGGACAGCGTGATGAGACCCAGGACCAGTGCCGTCAGCGCCGCCACGGCGGGCGCGCCTTCCGGGCTGCCCAGGCCGTGCTCCGCCACTCCCGGAACGGCGTCGACCAGGGTTCCCGTCGCCAGGATGATCCCGGTCGGCAGGAGCCCGACGACGAGGAGCAGGGCGCCGAACACCACCACCCGCCACCGGGCGGCACTCCACAGGAGCGCGGCAAAGGCGGACCACCGGGAAAACGCGCCGCTCACGTGAACGCCTCCAGCCGTCGTACTGCCAGACTCAACTGCATCTTGATCCCTTGGCGGTTGGGTGTCCGGGGACGAATCGCCCGTTCACTCGAAGCATCGAAAAACGAACCAGGCCGCACAGCCATATCTACGCCCGCCCGCGTGAGGTGGAGGTTTCTTGCCCGGCACCCAGCCGCGCGGACCCGAGCGACTCGCGCATGAGCTCCGCGAGGGTGCGGACATGCGGCTCGGTAGTCATCGTGATGTGGTTCCCGGGGACCCAGCGCAGCTCGACCGGGACCGAGGAGTGCCGCGCCCAGCCGAGCGTCCGCCGCTCCTCCTCGTCGGCCAGCGACTGGCCGAGCCCGTCCGGGAAGTCACGGGCCCGGAACAGGGTGACCGTGCTGGACAGCGTCCCGGGCACGTAGGCGGAGCTGCTCGTGGCGCGGTCGCGCATGGCCCGGCAATCCTCGCCAAAGCTCTCGTAGTCGAGACCGGGAAGGGCGGGACCCTGCCCCTGGAGGTCGTCCACCACGCGGCGGACCTGCTCGTCCCACGCCAGGCCCTCCAGCGCCTCGCGCGTGACGGACAGCGTACGGCGGGCGCGCGTGGCGACGTGCCTCCCGACGCTCAGCACGCTCGCAAGATCACTGTCCCCCCGTGACCCCTGGGCTCCCTCCCATACGACGGGAGAAACGGAGTCGAGCAGCCCGAGGAACGCGACCGTTTGTCCCAGGCGTTCCAGCTGGAGCGCCATCTCGAACGCCACCAGCCCGCCGAACGACCACCCGGCCAGGTAGTACGGCCCTTCCGGCTGGACGGACCGGATCTCGTCCACGTGCTCGGCAGCCAGCCGGGTCACGGGACGCGACAGGTCTTCCCCCAGGTCCCTGACCCCGTACACCGGCTGGCCGGTGCCCAGGTGACGAACCAGGTTCACGTAGCTGAGCACGTTCCTGTCCGTGGCATGGACGCAGAACAGGGGCGGAAGCGATCCGCCCGGCTGCAGCGCGACCACCGGTGCACGGGCGGCCGGCGCCGATTCCTTCTCCGCGAGGATCGCGTCCGCCACCTGGCGGACCGTGGCGCCCGCGAAAAGCGCCGCCACCGGGAGGTCGCAGCCGAACTGCCGATTCACCCGCGCAAAGAGCCGGACTGCGAGCAAGGACGTGCCCCCGCGGTCGAAGAAGCTGTCCGTCGCCCCAATGGGCGAGGCGCCGAGCAGCTCCTCCCAGATCTGGATGAGCTGCACCTCCACGAAGTTACGGGGCTCCACGAGATCCCGCTCTGCCCCGCCGTACTCCGGCGCCGGGAGCGCCTTCCGGTCCAGCTTTCCGTTCGGTGCCAGCGGCAGCCGGTCCAGGACGACGAACGCGGCGGGCACCATGTACGCGGGGAGGCTGCGCCCCAGGTGCTCGCGAAGGGCGGCCACGTCCA
>DATING010000816.1:0-6885 GCA_035474555.1 Longimicrobium sp.
GAGACCCGGTGCGCCTCCGTTCGAGTTCTCGGACGGGAGGCAGAGCCCGCGACGGAGCGAACGAAATCCACGAGACCCGGTGGGCCGCCGTTCGAGTTCTCGGACGGGAGGCAGAGTCCGCGACGAGCGAATGAATTCACGGCTACAACTTCACGCTGTCCGCCTCCGCGGACACGGCGAGAAGGATGGCCCGTGCCGCGAATCTCAGATCCAACGTTGCTAAATTTTCAACACATCATGGCGTGATGCGGGGCGGCGCAGCGCCCCCCGGTTTACTGCATGTGCTCGTACACATGCTGGTTGATGCGCTCGTACCAGCGCTGGGCATCCGCATCCCACGGGCGGACGACGCCCCCCACGCGGAAGATGCGGATCACGCCGCCGCGGCCGTCCTCGCGCAGCTGCACCTCGGTCTCCACGCCGTCGCCCGTCTCGCGAAAGTGCACGTAGCCGCCGGCGCGCAGGTCCATCTCGCTCGCGTCGTCGCGCCACGACATGAGCGCGTTGCGTGCGTCCACGCGCAGGTAGGCGGAATCCGGCTCTTCGTCGTGGTACTCCAGCTCCGCCGCCCGGGCCAGCATCTGCGCCTTCCACTCGGGATCGCCGCCCACCACCTGCACGCCGCTGTCCGGCAGGGCACGGTCCGCCGCGGTGGCGCGCCGGGCCCGGGCGGCGTCCGCGTCCGCCAGCTGCGCCAGCGCCTCGCCGCGCCACACGGCGTCGCGGATGCGGCCGGCGGCCTCCCGGTACGCGGGGCGCGCCTGGCCCTCGATGGGCTGCAGCTCCACGGCGGTCGCCAGCACCACGCGCAGCGAGGCGTCGTCCAGGCGCAGGGCCACGCGCAACGCCTCTTCCAGCACGGCCACGTCCAGCGCCGGCTGCCCCACGACGGTCTCCAGCACCGGCCGCAGCTCGTGCGGGTCGCGCAGCCGGTCCAGCGCGGCGAAGAACGCGTCGCACACGAGGCCGTCCGCCACCGGCCGCGCGTCCGCCACGTCGCGCAAAAAGGCGGCGAGCGCCGTCTGCGCGCGCATCCCCTGCGCGGACTCGATCGCCAGCGCCAGCGCCGAGGCGCCCAGGTCGTCGCGCTCCAGCAGGACATCCAGCACCTGCGCGCGAACCGCATCCAGGGCGATGGTGTTGGATGCGCGCGCCACCTCCTCCAGGGCCATCGGCGGCAGCCCGGCGTCGCCCACCAGGCGGAGGAGGAAGTCGCGCCGCGCCGCGTCCGTCCGCAGCGCGTGCGCCCGTCCCTCGATCGACGTTGCCCCGGCCCCATCCGTTTCCGGTGCCCCTTCCGACGCGCGCAGGGCGGCCAGGGGGACGATGAACGTCAGCGCGAAGACCGCCGTCGCGACGGAGAGCGTGCGGCTCACGGGGCCGCGCGGCGTGGCGGAGTCCAGGATGGCGCGCAGCCGCCCTTCGAAGTGCGTGCGGCGCGCCATGGCCAGGGCCGCGGCGGGGCCGGGCGCGGAGCCCAGCGCGCGCACGATGGTCAGCAGGTGGTCGGCGTAGTCCGTGGCGCTCGTCCCAACGGCGAGGACGGCATCGTCGCAGGCGTGCTCGCGCTCCTCGCGCACCCGCTGCGCGGCCACCCACACGAGCGGGTTGAACCAGAACAGCGCGACGGCCAGGTGGGCGATCCACTGCGTGAGCGCGTCCCAGCGGCGCACGTGGGCCAGCTCGTGCGCCAGCACCGCCGCCCGCCGGTCCTCGTCCCACGCGTCCGCCTCGGCCGGGAGCAGGATCACGGGACGGAAGGCGCCCCACGTCATCGGCACGGCGGACGTGGGCCCGCGCAGCAGCCGGACGATGCGCCCCAGCCGCATCCGCCGCGACAGGCGGTCCGTCAGCAGGGTCCAGCGCTCGTCGTCCAGCTCGCCCGCGCGGCGCTCCATCCGCCACACCGCCAGCACGCCGCCCAACAGGCGGACGAGCAGGACGATGGCGCCCGCGAGCCAGACGAGGAGCGCGGCCTGCTTCCACGACCAGCCCGCGGCATCCGTCTCCCTTGGCTGCACGGCCTGCGGCGCGGGGACGGTGGATGGATCGCGCGGCGCGGCCGGGACGCCGTTGCTCTTGAAGGTGGATACCGGCGCGCCGGACGCATCCACCGCCACGGACGCGCCCGTCGCCGGGCGGGCTGTGCGCGCGTTCGTGAAGGGGAGGGCGGGCGGGATGAGCTCGGACGGCGGCGGAAGCGCGCGCCACGCGGGGACGACGGCCGCCGCGACGGGGAGCATCAGCACGCCCGTGAGCGCCGCCAGCCACACCAGGTGCCGCGATGCCGCGGACGCGCGGCGCATGAGCGCGGTCGCCCCCAGCGCGGCGAGCAGGACCAGGAAGCCCTTGACCGCCGCGTCCGCGCCCAGCCCCAGGAAGGGGGCGTCCAGCAGGGCGCTCACCGCTCCGACTCGGCGTTGCGGGCCTGCTCGATGAGCTTGGCCAGGCGGTCCAGCTCCTCGCCGGACGGACGCGACTCCTCCAGCAACGCGTTCACCACCTGCTCCGGGCTGCCGTTGAAGAAGGTGCGGACGAGGTGCTTGAGCGCCGTGACGCGGGCCTGCTTGCGCGGCGTGGTGGGCAGGTAGACGTAGCGCTTGCCGTCCATCTCGTGCTTGAGCAGCCCCTTCTCCTCCAGCAGGCGAAGCGCGGCGCGCACGGCGGAGTACGTCGGCGGATCCGGCAGGTCGTCCAGCACGTCGGCGGCCGTGGCCCGGGCGCGGCGGTAGACGATGTCCATGATCTGCCGCTCGCGGCGGCTGAGCTCGTTGCTGGCCTGCGAATCCATGCGATGGTGCTGGAGAAGTGCGGGAGGACGCGGAGAGGTGCTGAAGTTTCAGCACGTACGCATCCAATGTCAAGCTTCGCGAACGGGACTGCCGTTGTTTTCGCGCGTGATGCCCGGGACATCCGACGCTCACCTATGTGGATCGAGCGGTGCTGGCGACTTCTTCGACCGGACACCCGCTTGTTTTCCTGAGGGAGGCGCCGACGATTCCATCCCTGCGACAGCACTGTGGCGCCGACCGAAGGATCTACCATCCCGTGATCGACGGTGGATGCGGTGCACGGGCCTGCACGATCGTGGAGACGCGGAGCCGGTGCACGGGAACGGTGGTCATGCACGGGCGAGTAGATCCTTCGGTCGCGCGCAAAGCCGGGGGCACGTTGATGTTACGCGCGTGCGCTCCCTCAGGAAAACAAGCGTGTGCGTGGTTGTCGGCCGGTCAGCGGCCGCCGTCCGTCAGGCGGTTGAGGGCGATGCGGCGCTCCGAATCCGAGCGCATGGCATCCACCACCCCGCGGTACGCCGCCGTCACCCGCCCGTTGCGCAGCATGGACGACGGCACCTGCGACAGCACCAGCCGCTTCTCCACGTCGCTGCTCATTCCCCGCGCGCTCTGGAGCGCGGCGACGACGGTCGCCTCGGAGGGCCGCTGGCCCAGCACGGACGTGAGCACCAGCCGGCGCTCCACGTTGCTCTCGATCCCGCCGACCGCGCGGAAGAACGCCTCGCGTCCGTCGCCCTCGGCCAGCCGCTGGTCCGCGACGGCGATCAGCACCAGCCGCGCCTCCGTGTCGCTGCGGATGCCGCCCACGGCGCGGAAGAACGCCTGCCGCGCGGCCGCGTCCGCCAGCCGGTGGCGCTCCCCGGCCCGGATGAGCACTAGCCGCGTCTCCGTGTCGCTCTCCATCCCCACCGCCGCGTCCAGCAGCGCCGCCAGCCGGCCGCCGCCTTCCGCCTGGTCCACCGCTTCCACCAGCACCAGGCGCGTCTCCGTGTCGGAGCCCATCCGCCGGCCCACGTCCGCCATCACCCGGGCGAACTCCGCGTTGCTCATGGCGCCGCTGGCCAAGAGCGCCCGGTAGTACGCGCGCCGGCCGGCATCCGACTCCAGCCGCCCCATGTCCGCCAGCACGCCGGCCACGCCGCCGCGTGCGCGGATGCGGGCCACGCGCGCCCCCGCCCCCAAGCCGCTCTCGCGCACCGCCTTGCCGATCAGCCCCTGCGCCCAGGCACGTCCGGCCGCGTCCAGCCGCCGGTCGTCGCCCTCCACCGAGTAGCGCACCCGCATGCCGCCCTGCCCCGGGCGGAACTCGATGCGCCGGTCCGTCCCGCGCCCGCTCTCCGCCAGCGTGAGGTAGGCGCCCGGCGCCACGGACACCACCCAGTCGCCCTCGTCGTTGAACTGCACCTCGCCGCGGGCGCGCATCTCCGTGCGCCGGCCGTCCTCGTCGTTCACGGAGACCCAGGTTTCGCCGTGCTCCGTCCGCGTGTTGCGCTGGGCGTCGGCGGGAAGGGCCAGCAGCAGCGCGGCCAGGGGCAGCGCCAAGCGGATGCGGCGGATGATTCCGGTCATCGAGTTTCCTCGCGGTAGAGGTGCAAAGGTTGAAAAATCAGCACTCAGGGTCCGGAAAACGCCGGGCACGTTCGCGCCCGGCGGTCCGGAACGATCCGCTACGACGGATTGCGGATCACGGATTCCATCCAGCGGCGGGCCGCCGTGTCAAAGGGGCGGACCTGGCCGTCCACGGCGTAGCGCCACACGGGGTCCCCCGCCCCGTCGCACGAGGCCTCCACCCGCCGCCTCTGCCCATCCATCTGCTCCTCGACGAACAGCGTGCCGCCGGTGCGAAGCCCGCGCACGTCCCACGGGTTCTCGCCCACGATCACGTTGTGTGAGCGAATGCGCACGACCCGCCGGCGGCCGTCGTGGTCCGCGATGTACTCGTTGGAGCTGTTCCACACTTGGTCACCCCGCCGTGCTTCGCGCACGGGCCGCGCCGCCGGCGGGACAGGCGCACGCGCCGCCGGCGGGACAGGCGCACGCGCCGCGGCCGGGGCCGGAGGCGGCCTCCCGGGCCCGGCGGACGGGCGGGCCACGAGCGCCGAGAGGGCCAGGGCCTGCTCCGAGTCGCTTTCGATGGTACGCGCCGCCGCAAGGTACGCCTCGCGCGCGGCGCCCTCTACCGGCTGGCGCTCGGCCGCGGCGACGAGCACCAGCCGCCGCTCCGTGTCGCTGTCCATCCCCGCGACCACACGGAAGAGTGAGACGAGCGACGGCGTGTCCAGCCGGCGGCGCTCCAGGATGGACGTGAGCACGATGCGCTGCTCCGTCGCGGAGGTGAACCCGTGCAGCGACTCCGCCAGCACGGCCGGCAGGGCGGCGGTGCGCGGGTACTGCCGGTGCTCCAGCACGTGGGTGATGACGATGCGCCGCTCCGAGTCCGACCCCATCGTGCGCGTGGCGGCGAAGATCGCGACGAGGTTCTCCGGGCTCACGTCCCCCTGCTCCAGCACGCGCGCGAGCACCAGGCGCCGCTCCGACGAATCCTCGATGTCCAGCGCGGCGCGGATGATCTCCGCGTACAAGCCCGGGTCGCCGGCCGCCGCCGCCTCCATCAGCTCCCGCCGCGTGGGCGCGCTGCCAGCCGCGTCCCGCAGCGTCGATGCCCGCGCGTCCAGCCCGGCCAGCCGCGCGGAGAGCGCCGCCTGCTCCGCCGACAGCGTATCGCGCTTCGCGGCGAGCCCGGCCAGCGCGTCCGCCAGCGGCGCCTCGCCCCGCAGCCGCTCGTCCATCTTGCCGGCGATGCGCACGGTCGTCTCCGCCGTGGTCTTCGTCGTCGTCTCCTGCCGCGTCGGACCATCCGGCGACTCCGTTGCGGCCACGGACGCGGGTGCCAGCGCAGCGCGGTCCGCCGGCCGCATGGCCGCGAGGGGAACCAGGCAGGCGAGGGCCGCAGCGGCCGTGGCGAGGCCCGCGGCGCGGCTCACCCCGTTGCGGCGCACGGCGTTGTCCAGGATGGCGAGCAGGCGCCCCTCGAACTGGCTGCGGCGCGCCATGGCCAGCGCGGCCGTCGCGGTGCCGTGCGACGAGCCCAGCGAGCGCACGATGTTCAGCAGGTGGTCCGCGTACTCCGCCGGCCGCGTGCCGATCTCCAGCACCGCGTCATCGCAGGCGTGCTCACGCTCTTCGCGCAGCTTGCGCACGGCCACCCAGACGAGCGGGTTGAACCAATAGACGGCCAGCGCCAGGTGCGCGATCCACTGCGTGAGCGCGTCCCAGCGGCGCACGTGGGCCAGCTCGTGCGCCAGCACCACGCGCCGCCGTTCGTCGTCCCACCCGTCCGCCTCGCGCGGAAGAAGGATGACGGGGCGGAAGATCCCCCACGTCATCGGCACGGTGGCGCCCGGCTCACGCAGCAGCCGCACGATGCGCCCCAGCCCCAACCGGCGCGCCAGGCCATCCGTCAGCCGCACCCAGCCGTCGTCCGTCAGCTCCGTCGCGCGCCGCTCGATCCACGCCACGCGCGCCAGCCCGTACACCAGCCGCAGCGTCAGCACCGCGACGCCGGCCGCCCAGGCAAGCAGCGCCAGCGTCTTCCAGTCCATCGGCATGCGGAACGGAGCCGGCGCCTCGGTCGCCGCGTTCGACGGGCGAGCGGCCACCGCGCCCGCATCCCCCACGATGGCCGCGACGTCCAGCGAAACCGCCGGGCTCGTCACCGGCTCTGCGGCCGGCGCGCTGAAGACGACCGGCACCGACGGCAGCACGCGCCACTCCGGCACGAAGCCGCGCGCGATGGGAAGCAGCAGCAGGGCCGTGAGCGCCGCCAGCCACACCAGGTGCCGCGCCGCCGCCGACGTGCGCCGCATGAGCGCCGTTCCCGCCAGCGCGGCCAGGAGGATGAAGGTGCCGCGGATGGCTGTGTCCACCACCGCCGAGAACAGCGTGGAATCGAGAAAGCCGCTCATCGTCCCTCCTCCTTGCGCGCCTGCTCGATCAGCGCCGCCAGGCGGTCCAGCTCCTCCGCCGACGGCCGCGACTCCTCGATGAGCGCATTCACCACCTGCTCGGGGCTGCCGTTGAAGAAGGTGCG
>DATING010000817.1:0-3845 GCA_035474555.1 Longimicrobium sp.
CAGCACGGCCAGGATGGAGACGATCAGCTCCGCGCTCCGCTCCAGCAGCACGCCCACCCGCGCATCCGGGCCCACGCCCAGGCGGACGAGGTGGTGCGCCAGCTGGTTCGCCCGCGCGTCCAGATCCCGGTACGTCAGCGACTCATCGCCCCAGACCAGCGCCACGGCATCCGGCCGCTCCCGCACCTGCGCCTCGAAGAGCTCGTGGACGCACACGCCCCGCGGGTACGGGCGCTCCGTCCGGTTCCACTCCTCGACGACCTGCGCACGCTCCTCCGGCCCGGCGAGCGCCAGGCGCGAGAGGCGCACGTCCGCATCGGCGGCGACCTGCTCCAGCACCCGCGCCAGGTGGCCCAGCATCCGCTCGGCCGTGCCGCGCTCGAAGAGGTCGGTGTTGTAGTTCAGTCCGCCAAGCAGGCCCTGGGGGGTCGCCCCGAGCGTCAGGGAAAGATCGAACTTGGCGATCTCCATCGCCGCACCGACGCCGCCGACCTTCAGGCTCGGAAGCGCGCCTCCCCCGCTCCCGGCGTTCTGCACCGTGAACGACACCTGGAAGAGCGGCGAGTGGCTCATCGACCGCTCCGGCTGCAGCTCCGCCACCAGCTTCTCGAACGGCACCTCCTGGTGCTCGTACGCGCCCAGCGTCACGTCCCGCACCCGCCGCAGCGTCTCGCGGAAGCTCGGGTCGCCCGAGAGGTCGGTCCGCAGCACCAGCGTGTTGACGAAGAAGCCGATCAGCCCCTCTACCTCGGCACGCCCACGCCCGGCGATCGGGCTGCCCACCACCACGTCATCGCCCCCGCCGTACTTGGAGAGCAGCACCTGGAAGGCGGACAGCAGCGTCATGTACAGCGTCGCGCCCTCGCTCCGCCCCAGCGCCTGCACCTGCTCCAGCAGCTCCAGGGGGAGCTCCAACGGCACCGTCGCCCCCCGGAACGTCTGGACCGCCGGCCGGGGACGGTCCGTGGGCAGCTCCAGCAGCTCCGGCGCGCCCGACAGGCGATCCCGCCAGTACGCCAGCTGCCGGTCCAGGGTCTCGCCCTCCAGCTGCTCGCGCTGCCAGACGGCGTAGTCGGCGTACTGCACCGCCAGCTCCGGCAGCGGCGACTCCCCGCCCTGCCGGTACGCCTCGTACAGCGACGAGAGCTCGCGCAAGAACACCCCGATGCTCCACCCGTCGCTGACGACGTGGTGCATTCCGAGCAGCAGCACGTGCTCCTCGGCGGCCAGCCGCAGCAGCTCCGCGCGGAAGAGCGGTCCTGCGGCCAGGTCGAACGGCCGCCGCGCCTCCTCGCCGGCGCGCTGGCTCACCGCCGCCTCGCGATCCGCATCACCCAGCGCCGACAGGTCCTCCACCGGCAGGGCGAACCCGCTGAAGGGCGCGATCACCTGCACGGGCGAGCCATCCACCTCGCGGAAGACGGTTCGCAGCGCCTCGTGCCTGCGGACGATCTCGCCCACCGCGCGCTCCAGCGCCGCCTCGTCCAGCGCACCGCCCAGGCGCCACGCCACGGGGATGTTGTAGGTGGCGCTCCCCGGCTCCAGCTGGTCCAGGAACCACAGCCGCTCCTGCGCGAACGACAGCGGCAGGGGCTGCGTGCGATCGACCGGGACGATGGGCGGCAGCACCGGCAGCCCCCGGCGGCGCTCCTCCTCCACGCGCTCTGCCAGCTCCGCCACCGTCGGACCCTCGAAGAGCGCCCGCAGCGGCAGCTCCACCCCGAACACCTCCCGGATCCGCGACACCACCCGCGTGGCCAGCAGGGAGTGCCCGCCCACCTGGAAGAAATTCTCGTCCACGCCCACCCGCTCCAGGCGCAGCAGCTCGGCCCAGACCTCCGCCAGCACCTCCTCCACCGGCGTCCGCGGCGCTACGTACCGCTCCTCCGCGGAGGCGAAGTCCGGCGCCGGCAGCGCCTTGCGGTCCAGCTTGCCGTTGGGCGTCAGCGGGAGCGCGTCCAGCGGCACGAACGCGCTCGGCACCATGTAATCGGGCAGGCCGCGGCCCGCGTGCGCCCGTAGCGCGTCCGCCTCCGCCGCGCCCACGACGTACGCCACCAGCCGCGTGTCCCCCGCCCCGGCCGTGCGCGCGACGACGGCGCACTCCAGCACGGCCGGATGACGGCGCAGCACCGCCTCGATCTCCCCCGGCTCGATGCGGAAGCCGCGCACCTTCACCTGCGCGTCCAGGCGCCCCAGGTACTCCAGCACGCCCTCCGCCGTCCACCGCGCGCGGTCGCCCGTGCGGTAGAGGCGAGCACCCGCTTCGGACGAGAACGCGTCAGGGACAAAGCGGTCCGCCGTCAGGTCCGGCCGCGCGAGGTAGCCGCGCGTGACGCCCGCGCCGCCGATCAGCAGCTCGCCGGGGATGCCGGCCGGCTGCGCATGCATCGCGGCATCCACCACGTAGACGCGCGTGTTGGCGATGGGGCGGCCGATGGGCACGGCGCCGTCCCGGTCCACCGCGTGCGTGGCGGACCAGACCGTCGTCTCCGTCGGTCCGTACATGTTGATGACGCCGTCCGGCAGCACCGTGCGGATCTGCGCCGCGAGGTCCGCGGGGAGCGCCTCGCCGCCGAGCAGGATGCGCTTGAGGCCCGACAGCGCCCCGATCCCGCTCTCCGCGATCATCATCGCCGCAAGGGAGGGCGTGCACTGCAGGTGCGTGACGGCGTGACGGCGGATCTGCTCCGCGATCGACTCGCCGTCGCGCGCGCGGTCCGGCTCCGACTGCACGACCACGCGAAAGCCGCGCGCCAGCGTCCAGAGCAATTCCAGCACGTGGATGTCGAAGCTGATGCGCGTCACGGCCAGCCACGTCCCCGCCGCCGATCCGCCCACCCGCTCGTCCATCCCGGCGAAGAAGCTCACCGCGTTCCCGTGCGTCACCTGCACGCCCTTGGGCTTGCCCGTCGAGCCGGAGGTGTAGATGACGTAGGCCGCATTCGCCGCATCCACAAAAGTCCGCGGCGCATCGGCGGAATGGGATGCGATCGCGGCCGCGTCCCCATCCACCGAGACGATCCGCACGCCGTCCGCCGGCAGCAGACCGCGCAGCGACTCCTGCGTGACCAGCAGCGGCGCGCCGGAATCCTCCAGCATGTACGCCAGGCGATCCGCCGGATAGGACGGATCCAGCGGGAGGTACGCGGCGCCCGACTTCAGCACGGCCAGCATCGCCACCATCATCTGCGCCGAGCGATCCACGCAGATGCCCACGCGCGCCTCCGGCCCGGCGCCGAGCGAGACGAGGTGCCGCGCCAGGCGGTTCGCACGCGCATCCAGCTCCGCGTACGTCAGCGCATCGTCCGCGAAGACGACGGCAACGGCATCCGGCGTCCGTGCGGCCTGGTCCGCGATCAACTCGTGGATGACGGCATCGGCTGGATACGCCGCGTCCGTGCGGTTCCACGCCTCCAGCACGAGGCCGCGCTCTTCCGCCGAGAGCAGCTCCAGCTGGGAGAGCCGCACGTCCGCGTCCGCGGCGACCTGCTCCAGCACCCGCCCCAGGTGGCGGAGCATGCGCTGGATGGTGCCCCGCTCGAACAGGTCCGTCCTGTATGCCAGGATGGCCCGCAACGCATGGGAATCCGCGGCGAACGACAGGTTGAGGTCGAACTTGGTGCTCGCGAGCTCGGCTCCGACTCCGCTCACGTTCAGCCCCGGGAGAGCGCTTCCCCCGCCCCCGGCGTTCAGCAGGGTGAACATCACCTGGAAGAGCGGCGAGTGGCTCAGGGAGCGTTCCGGCTGGAGCTCCTCCACCAGGCGCTCGAAGGGCACCTCCTGGTTCTCGTACGCGCCCAGCGTCACCTCGCGCGCGCGCCGCAGCACCTCGCGGAAGCTGG
>DATING010000818.1:0-9360 GCA_035474555.1 Longimicrobium sp.
CGGGGGAGGGGGCCGGGGGGAGGGGGCTCTCGCCCGGTGCACACCGTCCGCCGGAGTGCACGAACCGCAGTTCAACCTCCCCCAGGGGTTTTTGGGGGAGGTGCGAGCCTACGCGAGCGGTGGGGGTGCCGCGAACTCCGCCCCGCGCCTCGATCTCTACCTTCGCGCCGTCCGAGCCACGGCCAGCACCGGAGCCGCATCCTCCGCATCCCCCACCTCCACCTGCACCGCCACGTCGATGGCGAAGGCGCGGCCGGCGCGGCGCTTGACCATCCGCACTGCGCCGTCGATTCCGTGCCGCGCGCACAGTCCGTCGAAGCGCGCGCCGATACGGCTCTCGGAGGCGGTTCCCCAGCGCAGCAGGCGGTCGCGGTACGCATCCAGGTCCGCCGGGCGCGCGCGGCGAAACGCGAACAGCTCCGGCCGGCACAGCAGATCGACCTCGCTCGCGGGCTCGGAGACCGGCGCATCCATCCAGCTGCGCCACGCCGTATCGTCCACCGCCAGCGCCTCCCAGTCTTCCGCGTGCCCCACCAGGCAGCGCGCGCCGTCGGGCATCCGCACGCTGGCCACGCACCAGTCCTGCGCCTGGATCAGCCGGTCCCGGGCCTCCGCCGGCAGCGCGTCGATGTAGCGTCCCATCAATCCCATCGCACCCTCCCCATCGGTCCCCGTATCTTGAGAGGCCGCCTCGCTTTGCGAAGACCGTTCCACCGGCGCGGCGGCTTCCGTGTCAGTGCGGCGCGCATTGCATCCGCTGTCATCCGCCCATACTTCTCTCTCCGGCACACGGGTGCGGCGGGCACGGCGGATCGCCCGCACCGCACCGGGGGATCGGCGGCGGGCGGTTCGGATCCCCGCGCCGGCGCGTTCTACACGCGGCGGGCGGATCCTCGCCGGCGTGCGATCCCCATCGCGACCCTTTCCACCCTCACGAGCCCGTCCGATGCGACCCTCGCGTGTGACAATCCTGCCCGTTCTGCTCGCCCTCGCGTGCGCGGCGCCCTCGCTCGCCGCGCAGGCGCCCGCGGACGATGCCGCGCGCGTGACGGCGCTGGCGGACGAGTACGTGGCCGCGTTCCTGGCCGCCTATCCCGACGAGGCGGAGGTGTACGGCTTCACGCTGGAGCGCCACGACGGCCTCACGGACAACGGGCCCGCCGCCCTGGCCGCGTGGCGCGCGCGGGAGGACGCGTGGCTGGCCACGCTGGCGTCCGTGGATGCCGCGGGGCTGCGCGGGCGCCCGGAGTGGATCACGTACGGCATGCTGCGCGAGCGGCTGCAGGCGTCGCAGGCCGTCCGCGTGTGCCGGATGGAGCTGTGGGCGGTGAACCAGATGTCCGGCTGGCAGGTGAACGTGTCCACGCTGGGCCAGGTGCAGCCCGTGGGCACGTCCGCCCTCCGCGAGCAGGCCCTGGCGCGGTGGGGGCGGCTGCCGGGCTACGTGGACAACGAGATCGCATGGTTGAGGGAGGGCGTGCGCCTGGGCTACACCACGCCCCGGCCCAACGTGCAGCTGGTGATCCGGCAGCTGGACGGCATCCTGGCCATGCCGGCGGCGCAGTCGCCGCTGTACGGGCCCGCGCAGCGCGACAGCACGCCGGCGTTCCGCGCGGCGTGGGAGGCGCTGGTGCGCGACGGGCTGCTCCCCGCCGTGCGCCGCTACCGCGACTACCTGGCGAACGAGTACCTCCCCGCCGCGCGTGAAACGCTGGGCGTGGGCGCGCTGCCGGACGGGCGCGCCTGCTACCAGGCGGCCTTCCGCACCTACACCACGCTGGACCGCGCGCCGGAGGAGACGTTCCGGCTGGGGCAGGAGCGGGTGGCGCGCAACGTGGAGGAGGTGCGCGAGATCGGCCGGCGCTCGTGGGGTACGGCGGACCTGGATTCCATCCGCGTCCGCGCCCGCGGCGAGCGCTTCGCGGACCGCGAGGCGCTGCTGGCGTTCTCGCGCGAGGCGGTGGAACGGGGGCGGGCGCAGGTGCCGCGCTGGTTCCGCACGATGCCGCGGGCGGGGGTGGTGGTGGAGCCGCACCCGGCGTTCCTGGAGGCGACGGCGTCGGACCAGTACTTCCCCGCGGCGGAGGATGGCAGCCGCCCCGCGCAGTACCGCATCAACCTGGGCGCGCCGGGGGAAAAGACGCGTGCCGGCGCGGAGATCACGGCGTACCACGAGACGTATCCCGGCCACCACCTGCAGATCTCCGCCGCGCAGGAGCTTCCCGGCGCGCACCCGGTGTCGCGGCTGGTGGGGAGCGGCAGCTACGTGGAGGGGTGGGCGCGCTACGCCGAGGCGCTGGCGGAGGAGATGGGACTGTACACGGGCGACGGCCCGCGGGTGGACCGGCGCCTGTGGCCGGCGCGGGGGATGGTGGTGGATCCGGGCATCCACCTGTTCGGCTGGACGCGCGAGCAGGCGGTGGAGTACATCGTGGCGGCGGGGCGGTTCGACCGCGCGTTCTCGGAGGCGCTGGTGGACCGGATCGTGGCGTGGCCCGGCCAGCTGACGGCGTACGACACGGGCGGCCTGGAGATCTTCGCCCTGCGCGCGGAGGCGGAGCGCGCGCTGGGCGACCGCTTCGACGTGCGCGAGTTCCACGATGTGGTGCTGCGCAACGGTGCCGTCACCCTGCCCATGCTGCGCGAGAGCGTGCAAGCCTGGATCGCGGAGAAGCGGTAGGACGTGGGATTCGGATCGAACCCGATCCCTTCCGCTTGATTTGCGGAGGGAGGCGTCCGCCGGCACCCGCCCGTGCCGGATCTCCGGCGCCGATCGAAGGATCTGCTCTCGCTCAGAATGAACGGCGCGGGCGGGGGAAAGAAGACCGCGATTCGTTCGGAAGCCGATGGGGCGTCTCTGCGCTACGCGGCGTCCTGCAGGTCGGCGGGGAGCCAGAGGGAGAAGATCGCACCCTCGCCGGGTTCACCGGAAACGGTGAGGTCGCCCCCGAGAAGACGGGCGATCAGGCGGCTGATGGCGAGGCCCAGCCCGTGCCCGCTGGTCTGGTCGGCCGTGTGCAGGCGATGGAACTCGCTGAAGACCCGTTCGCGCTCGGCAAGCGGAATTCCCGGGCCGCTGTCGTGAACGTGCGCCGCGACCCACCGCCCCGGGTGCCGGGAGCGGGTGTCGTCCGTGATCGCTTCGGTCTGCACGGTGACGAGTCCCGGCGCGGGGGTGTACTTGATCGCGTTGGAGAGCAGGTTGCCCAGCACTTCGCGCACGCGGACGGGGTCCGTGTGAACCGGTACGCTGCCCCCATCATCCCAGACCAGCACGTGCCCGACGGTTTCGGCAGCGCCGCGAGCGTCTTCCACCGCCTCTGCGGCGAGCGCGGCAAGGTCTGTGGGCTGCCGGTCCATGGACAACCCGCCACTCTCCGCCTGCGCCAGGTTCAACAGATCCGTGATCATCCCGAGCGCGCCGTGAATCCCCCGGCGGACCCCGGCGACCAGCTTGAGCTGCTCCGGGAGGAGCTTGCCTCTCAGCTCCAGTTCCAGCAGCTGGGCGTATCCATCCGCCGAGCCCAGCGGGTTCTTGACGTCGTGCGTAACGCCACGGATCAGCCTGGACCGCGCCTCCGTCGCCTCCGTAACGGCCTTCAGGAGATTCTCCTGTGCGATCGCGGCGTTCGCCGCTTCGGTGATGTCGCGCAGCACCACCGTGTACACCCGCTCCCCTCCCACCTCCAGCTTGGAGATGGACGCCTCGGCGGTAAACTCCACGCCGTCCTTGCGCCGCCCGGCGATCTCGTGCCGCTGCCCCATGCGCCGCGCCACCTCCGGCGATTCGCCGAACGCGCGTACATGGTGTTCGTGCACCACGCGGGCGCGATCGGGCAGCAGCAGGATGAGCGGCAGGCCCAGGATCTCGTTTTTGCTGTATCCAAAGATGTGCTCGGCACCCTCGTTGAAGAGGATGATCCGCTGCGCTTCGTCCACCGAGATGATGGCCTCGGCGGCGATGGCGATGATGCGGGAGAACCGCTCTTCGGCGAGCTCCGCCACCGCGCGGGCGTGTTGCGCGTGCCGCATCAGCCGCGCGTTGTCGATGGCGGTCGCGATGCGCGCGGCGAGATCTTCTCCGAGCACCAGGTCCAGCGCTGTGAACGAGTCGCCGTGGTTGGGGCTCACGTAGGTGATCGCGCCCAGGATTTCTCCCCGCGCCAGGAGCGGGATGGTCATGAACGACCCGATTTCCAGGGCGCGCAGGATGGCGAGATTCTCCGGTGATCGGGCTGCCGCGACCAGCATCTCATCGGTGACCGGGTAGACGACCTCGCTCCGCCCGCTGCGCACGGCGGACGGGACACCGAGAGGGTCGTCCCGCAGGGGCGGCCACCCTTCGCGCAGCTGCTCCGCCAGCGATTGCTGCGAGGGATCGGGGTGGATGATGGCGAGCCGGCGCATGTGGCCGCCTTCCAGCAGGTCCACCATGCACCAGGAGCCAAGGTGCGGAAGGGAGAGGCGCGCCACCGTGGCGAGCGTGGCCTCCACATCCAGCGACTTCGCCAGCAGCCGCGTGGCCTCTACCAGGAAGGAGAGGTCCCGCTCGCGGGTGGTCAGCCGGGTGGTGGGAGGCAGGGTCACGGGAAGGGTCGTTAGGGGCCCAGCGCCCGACATCAGAGGTGGAGCTCACGGTTCATGTAACACCAGGCACGCATTTATCGCTCCTGTTTCGGGGTGCCCGAGCCCACGCGAACCCCCGTCGCGGGTTCGTGCCAGGCGGTACGGATGCAAAGACGGCCCGCGGCGGGATGCCGCGGGCCGTCGTGCGTCCGGCAGGGACCGGATCAGCGGGTGGTGCCGGGGCGCAGGATGACGATCGCACCGCCTACACTGCGCGAGCCCAGCCCGGGGAGCATGTTGCTGGCCTGCGAGCTGTCCAGGAACCGCAGCTCCTCGGCAAAGTCCAGGTTCAGCGACCGCAGCGCCTCCAGCGGGCCCAGCTGCGCATCGTTCTGGTACACGACGATGGTGTGCCCGCCCCCGCCCAGGTTGGAGCCGCCCCGGCCGCGCATCCAGTGCGGGCGCAGCCGCTCCACCGCGTCGTACAGGTTGGCGGTGCCCGTCTGCTCCAGTTCCTCGCGGGTGATGACGTCGCGGCGAAGCACGGCGGAGCGCACGCGCTCGGCGCCGGCGGAGGACGCCTGCTGCCCGGCCTGGGCGGCGGGCGCGGACGGCTCCTGCGCGTGGGCGGCGCGGGGTGCGACGGCGTACGCGGCGGTGAGCGCCAGCGTGCCGGCAAGAGCGAAATATCGAATGCGCTTCATGGCAGAATTCCCGTTCGGAAGGTAGGGCGGCGGGGATGCTGCGCGGATGGGTTCCGCCGCCGTTTCCACGGCTGGCCGGGCGCGAACGGCCGCTCGCGCTCCGCCAATCGTGGTACGGTGCAACGCATGACGGGGCGGCGGATTGGACAACGCCTTCCCTGCGGGGTGCGCGGACGCGCGGGACGGCGAACGAAACGCGGCAGGGTGCAGAAACGAGAGAACACCCGGACCGCGGTTGCGGTCCGGGCGTTTCATCCATCCAGCGGAGTTGCCCCTCCAGGGCTCGAACCTGGACTCTTCTGATCCAGAGTCAGACGTGTTGCCAGTTACACCAAGGGGCAGTGGGTGTCTGTCCCTAAAGATAAAAGGCCACCGCGTTTAGGTCAACGGGAGGAGGCGAGTGCGTGGTTCTTTTCGGCTCCTCGCCGATCGGCTTGCGGCGATGGTGATCCGGTCCGCGATGAACCCCTCTTTCGCGGCCCCATCGGCCCGGGTCCACCGGGATGGAGGGAGACAGCACGCGCGGCAATCCGCCCGGGCCCTCTCCAAGGCGGACGGAGAGGGCCGGGCGGAATGCGTCTCTCCATGACGACGAAAAGGCCCGGAAACCTTGCGGCTTCCGGGCCTTTCTACTACAGCGCCCACTCTAGGACTCGAACCTAGGACCCCCTGATTAACAGTCAGGTGCTCTAACCGACTGAGCTAAGTGGGCTTACCGACCTTCTTACAGAGCGGGCAACCGGACTCGAACCGGCGACCTCAACCTTGGCAAGGTTGCGCTCTACCAACTGAGCTATGCCCGCACTCCGTACCGACAGCGCTCGCTGCAGGATTCGAACCTGCGACCTCTCGCGTGTGAAGCGAGCGCTCTGGACCAGCTGAGCTAAGCGAGCGCGAAATAGCGGGGGCGGGATTCGAACCCGCGACCTTCGGGTTATGAGCCCGACGAGCTACCAGGCTGCTCCACCCCGCGACATTGCCTGGAAAACGACTTTCAAAGTACCCCGTACGGGAATCGAACCCGTGTTTTAGCCTTGAGAGGGCTATGTCCTAGGCCACTAGACGAACGGGGCTCACATCTACATCACCAGCAGTGCTCCCGAGAGGACTCGAACCTCCACGAGCTTACGCCCACTAGATCCTGAATCTAGCGCGTCTACCAATTCCGCCACAGGAGCAGTACCACCCGACCCGCGTTACAACCCGTCAGTGCGCCCAGAGAGATTCGAACTCCCGACCTTCTGATCCGTAGTCAGACGCTCTATCCAGCTGAGCTATGGGCGCGCACTCACAGTGCACCGAGTAGGAATCGAACCTACAACCTTGGGATTAAGAGTCCCCTGCTCTGCCAGTTGAGCTATCGGTGCCTAAACGGTTGCGAGCCACAAGTTTAGCAAACTTCCTCCCGGCGCGCAAGCCCCGCGGGCCACCTTCTTTCGGAGCGGTGCTCCGTCCCGGTGACCCGCGGGGCGCAGAATATACACACACAACCCCCGGATGTGAAGCCCCCCGCCGCACATCCCCCTCGATCGGCCGATCCGGCCCCTGCAGCGCCCCCCCGAGCGCACGATGAAACGACGCACCGCGGGGATTTCTGACGTCCCCGATCCTCCCCCATCCAACGAGACCGCCAGGGCCGTCCGCACACCCGGATCCGGACGGGTCCGGCGGCCCGGCGGGAGGCATCCTCCATCCGCCTCCTCCCGCGGCGCTGGACAGGGGGCCGCGGGAGATGCATCGTGTGGAGGCAGGCGCAGCCCCGCGGGGCCGTCCCGTATCCCCGTTTTCATCCCCGTCCCGAGATCTCATGAGAACTCCGCTGCTCACCCTGGCGCTGTCGGTGCTCCCGCTCGCCGCCGCGGCGCAGAACGCAGGCTCCCTCCCCGCCCCCGGCGACACCGTGCGCTACGTGGCCGTCTCGGCCGGGCGCGAAACGGGGGAGAAGCTGGTGTGGCGCGACGCCGACGGCACGCTGCACACGCGGATGGAATACAACGACCGCGGCCGCGGCCCCAGCATGCGCACCCGCATCCGCCTGGACGCGCGCGGGCTTCCCTCCCTGATCGAGGCGGAGGGGGTGAACTACTACAAGTCGCCCGTCCGCGAGCGCTTCGAGGTACGCGACGGCCGCGCCGTGTGGGAGAACAGCGCGGATCGCGGCGACCGCGCCGTGAGCGGCCCCGCGTGGTACGCAACGACGAGCGCCTCGCTGGAAAGCAGCCTGCTGCCGGCGGCGCTGCTCGCCGCGCCGGACCGGACGCTGCCCCTGCTGCCGGAAGGTCGCCTGCGCATCGAGCCCGGCGTGGAGCTGCGGGTGAGCGCGGGCGGGCGCACGCAGACCGTGCGGCAGTACCTCATCCAGGGCTTCGGCTTTGCGCCCGAGTCCCTGTGGCTGGACGAGAACGGCGGCTTCTTCGCGGAAGGCGGCGACTGGCTGGCGTTCGTCCGCGAGGGGTGGCAGGGCGTGCTCCCCGAGTTGTTCCGCGCGGACCAGGCGGCGGAGGCGGCGTGGGGCGCGCGGATGGGGAGCACCCTGGCCCATCGCCCCGCGGGGCCCGTCGTGTTCCGCAACGCCAACCTCTTCGACGCGGAGACGGGGCGCAGCCGGCCGGGCACCACCGTGGTCGTGAGCGGCAACCGCATCCAGGCCGTGGGGCCGGACGGCAGCGTGGCCGTTCCCGCCGGCGCGCAGGTGATCGACGCGGCAGGCAAGGCGCTGCTGCCGGGGCTCTTCGACATGCACGTGCACCTGGGGCTGGTGGACGGGCCCATGCACCTGGCCGCCGGCGTCACCAGCGTGCGCGACCTGGCCAACGACACCACCGTGTTCCCCAAGGTGGCGGCGGAGTGGAACGCGGGGACCAAGGTGGGGCCGCGCGTGGTGGTGATGGCCGGCTTCATCGACGGCTCCGGGCCGTTCGCGGGTCCGACCGGGCTGCGTGCGGACACGGAGGAGCAGGCGCGGGCGCACGTGGCCTGGTACGCGGACCACGGCTACACGCACATCAAGGTGTACAGCTCGCTCAAGCCGGAGCTGGTGCCCGTGATCGCCCAGGCGGCGCACGCGCGCGGGATGAAGCTGAGCGGCCACATCCCCGAGGGGATGACGGCGGCGCAGGCCGTGCGCGCGGGCTTCGACGAGATCCAGCACGCCAACATGCTGTTCCTCAACTTCCTGAGCGACACGCTGGATACCCGCACCCCGCAGCGCTTCAGCGGCCCGGCGCAGCACGCCGCGGAGCTGGACCTGCAGTCGGACAGCGTGCAGGCGTTCATCGCCCTGCTGCGGGAGCGCGGGACGGTGCTGGACCCCACGCTGAACGCCTTCGAGCGCCTGTTCACGGCCCGGCAAGGGGAGCTGGATCCCGTGCTGGCGCCCATCGCGAACCGGCTGCCGCCCACCGTCCAGCGCGGCCTGCGGGGCGGGGGACTGCCGCTGCCGGAGGGGATGGACCAGCGCTACCGCGCGTCCTTCCGCGCCTTCCTGGCGATGACGGCCATGCTGCACCGCGCCGGCGTGCCCATTGTCCCCGGGACGGACGCCATGGCGGGGTTCGCCCTGCACCACGAGCTGGAGCTGTACGAGCAGGCCGGCATTCCCGCCAACGAGGTGATGCAGATCGCCACGATGGGCGCGGCGCGGGTGGCGGGGCGCGCGGCGGACCTGGGGTCCATCGCCCCCGGCAAGCTGGCGGACCTGGTGCTGGTGGATGGCGATCCGGCGGCCCGCGTGGCGGACATCCGCAAGGTGGAGCTGGTGATGAAGGACGGCGTCTTCTACCGCCCCGACGAGCTGAACCGCGCCATCGGCATCTCGCCGCGCAACGGGTGGTGATGGGACGGAAGTGCGTTAGTGCGGAAGTGCGTTAGTGCGGGAGTGCGGGAGTGGGCCGGCGACGATCCGTTGAGTCGCCGGGACTCGTCGCGGGGCGGGCGCCCCCCTCCCCGACCCTCCCCCACAAACTGCGTGGGGGAGGGAGATAACGGCCGCGGGGTGGCTCTGGCCTCGCACCGGAGCCGGCGGCAGCCCGGTGCCGCCGTTGCCTTTCAAGCGGTTGAAGCCCCGTCTCGGCGACGCGTGAGCGTCGCC
>DATING010000819.1:0-1727 GCA_035474555.1 Longimicrobium sp.
AGTACCGGACAGAGCGAATGAATTCGCCGCAACAAAAACACGAAGTCCGCCTGCGCGGACTCTCCGTCACGGGCGGAGTGCCACGCCGGTACGGGGCACCTGCCGCAGGCAGGTAGATTCCTCGGTCGGCGGCAGGGTCCCGTCGGGGGCCGATTCCGGGCGACGCCTCCCTCGGAATGACAGTCTGCGGCGGATTTCGGGGGATCTGCTGCCGTTCTCCCCCTCTCCGCGCGCAGTTTGCGCGGGGAGGGGGCCGGGGGGAGGGGCCGCCCGCTGCCGGCACGATCCAGACCACACCCGCGGGAGCTCATCCGCCGTCCGCCCCGCATTGCGCCCCGCCGGTGCCCCGCGCACTTTGGCGGGGCGTTTCGCATCCCGAGATCCACGCCGGAGATCCACCGTGCGCCGTGCACTCGCCCTTCCCTGCCTCCTCCTCTCCCTGATGATCACCGACGCCGCCGCCGCGCAGGCCCGGCCGCGCGCGCGGGAGGCCGGCGTAGTGGTCGGCATCCTGCCGCCGGGGCCGCTGAACGCCATCACCGACGTGGAGGGCGTGCGCGTGGGGCAGACGACCGTCATGGAAGGCGACCGCGTCCGCACGGGCGTCACGGCCATCCTGCCCCACGGCGGCAACCCCTACCTGGAGCGCGTGCCGGCGGCCATCCACGTGGGCAACGGCTTCGGCAAGCTGCTGGGGGTCACGCAGGTGCGGGAGCTGGGCGAGCTGGAGACGCCCATCCTGCTCACCTGCACGCTCTGCGTGTGGAACGCGGCCAACGCGCTCACGGACTGGATGCTGGCGCGGCCGGGGATGCAGGACGTGCGCTCCATCAACCCCGTCGTGGGCGAGACCAACGACGGCACGCTGAACGACATCCGTGCCCGTCCGCTCACCGCGGCCCACGTGGTGGCGGCGCTGGACGGCGCGTCCGCCGGGCCCGTGGAGGAGGGCGCCGTGGGCGCGGGGACGGGGACGGTCGCGTTCGGGTGGAAGGGGGGCATCGGCACCAGCTCGCGGCGGCTGCCGGCGGCGCTGGGGGGGTACACCGTGGGCGTGCTGGTGCAGAGCAACTACGGCGGCG
The DNA here is from genome assembly GCA_035474555.1 of Longimicrobium sp. Lineage (GTDB taxonomy): Bacteria > Gemmatimonadota > Gemmatimonadetes > Longimicrobiales > Longimicrobiaceae > Longimicrobium. The sequence continues at coordinate 1,083 of DATING010000819.1, forward strand.
TGCTGACGATCAACGGCGCGCCGGTGGGCCGGGCGCTGGGCCGCTACTTCCTGCAGCAGCAGCTGGAGGGCCCGCGAGACCGGGGCGACGGCAGCATCATGATGATCGTGGCCACCGACGCGCCGCTGGACGCCCGCAACCTGGAGCGCCTGGCCACGCGCGCGCTCGTGGGCCTGGCCCGCACGGGCGCGTCGATGACCAACGGCTCGGGCGATTACGTGATCGCGTTCTCCACCGCCGCCGAGGTGCGCCGCAACCCGCGGGCGCCGGAGCCGGCCACCGTCCGCGACCTGCCCAACGAGCGCACCTCCCCGCTCTTCCAGGCGGCGGCCGAGGCGACGGAGGAGGCCATCCTCAACTCCCTCTTCCGCGCCACGACGGTCACCGGCAACGGCACCACGGTGGAGGCGCTGCCCCTGGACCGCACGCTCGAGGTGCTGCGCAGGTACGATGCGCTGGGGTGGGACACCGCGCTGCCGCCGGGGCGGCCGTGAACGGCAGTGCGAGAGTGCGAAAGTGCGAGAGTGCGAAAGTGCGAAAGTGCGGATGCAGGCGGGATTGATCCATGGCGATCCCCGAGCCCGGCAGAGCGAATGAATTCGCCGCAACGACAACACGAAGTCCGCCTGCGCGGACTGTCCGTCA
>DATING010000820.1:0-5501 GCA_035474555.1 Longimicrobium sp.
GGCACCAAGGCGGACAACGAGAACCGCAAGGCGCGCGGCTGGGGCACCATGACGTTGTCCGGCTGGGTGCGCCCGCCGTACTACGATTCGCGCACCAACAACCTCACCTGGGCCACCAACATCGTGGACGACGCCACGCGCGACGCGTCCGTAAACCATTCCGTCCGGCTGCTGGGGCGCGGCGGCGTGATGCACGTGGACCTGGTGGTGGATCCCTCGCAGATGGCCGCCACCATGCCGGAGTTCGACCGCATCGTGGCCACGCACGTGTTCGTCCCCGGCAAGCGGTACTCGGAGTGGCGCGAGGGCGACAAGATGGCGGCCTACGGGTGACGGCGCTGGTGGGGGGAGGCGCGGTGGCCATCGCGGCCAAGAGCGGCCTGCTGGGCAAGCTGATGAAGTTCATCGTCCTGGCCGTGGTGGGCATTGGCGCGTGGCTGCGGTCGCTGTTCTCGGGCAAGAAGCGCGACGGCGAGCGCCCCGCGTAGCATGCCGGAACGCTGGTACTTCGACTGGCTGACCTTCTGGGTGCTGGGCGGGATGACGCTGTGGGAAGGCGTGCGGCGGGTCCCCGCGGGCGCCGTCCTGCTGCGGCACGTCGCGGGATACACGTGGCACCCGGCCGGCGGGCCGTTCGCCGCGGCGGGGTGGCGGCTGGCCTCGTGGCTGTCGCCGCTGGTGTGCCACGTGATGCTCGCGCCGGGCCCGGGCGACGGGCGCGTTCCGCCGCGCCGCCTGGCCCGCTGGACGGCGCTCCTGCGCGTTTCCGGCGCCCTGGCGTGGATCGCGCTGGTGGTCGGCGTGCCGCTGCTGACGGCGAGCGCGGGGCTCGGCGGGTTCATCCTGGCGGCCGGGGCCGCGGTCGGCGCGTCCGTGCTGACGGCGTCGCTGTCCGGGCTCGCGCTGCGGCGGATGGCGGTGCCGTGGAAGACGGCGCTCCGGGACGGCGCGGGCATCCTGTCGCCCTTTGCAGCGCCGCGGGCCGCGGAGGTCGTGCTGGAGCGCGCGCTGGAGGGCGTCGGCCTGGTGGATGCGCTGCGGGCGCTGCTGCCGCCGGCCGCGTTCGCGGAGTGGGTGCGTCCCCTGGCGTACGACCAGGCGCGCGGCGGCGATGCGCATCCCGGGGCGCTGCTGCCGGCCGGGGAAGCCGCCGCCATCCTGCAGCTCGCGCCGGCCGGCTCCGTGGCGGGCGACGTGTACTGCGCGCGCTGTGGCCGCGTTTATCTGCCCACGGCGACTGCCTGCCGTGCGTGCGACGGCGTGGAGATGATCCGCGTCGCCGGGTGAGGCGCGTCCGATCCAGGATGAAGCGAGGGGCCGCCGCGGGTGGCCCCTTTTTCGTCTGCCGAGATCCCGCGGCTCGCCTGGATCTGCGCCGCGAGACGTTGTGCTGGATGGCCGTTTGAGATAAGCTCTCGCGGCGCGCGGCGGGGCTGAATCTACGGATGGAGAGGGTGGATGGGCGGGGAGCAGGCACACGAGGAGCAGTTCACGGTGCGGTGGTCCGATCTGGATGCCAACCGCCACCTGCGCAACACGATCTTCAGCGAGTTCGCCACCGACACGCGGTTCCGCCTGCTGCAGGCGCACGGCTTTTCGCAAGCCGCGTTCGAGTCGCTGCGGTTCGGGCCCGTCATGTTCCGCGAAGAGATCCGCTACCGGCGCGAAGTGCTCTTCGGGGAGCGGATCATCGTGAACGTGCTCTTCGCCGGGCTCTCGGACGACGGGTCGCAGTGGCGGGTGCGGCAGGAGGTGCGGCGCGAGGACGGAAAGCAGGCGGCGCTGCTGACCATCGACGGCGCGTGGATCCACCTGGACACGCGCAAGCTCGTGCCGCCGCCCCCGAAGCTGCTCGAGGTCATCCGTGGGCTGCCGCGCACCGAGGACTTCGAGCCGCTTCGTTCCGTGCTGCGCGCGTGACCGGGGCGGGCGGGGCGGGAGTCGATTCCCGGCGCGATGAACGTCATCCATCGCAAGGCATGATGCGCAATCGATTTCGGATCGGTAGCCGGATCGCGGTCCTGCTGCTGGCGGCGGGATGCGGGCCGTCCAATCCGCAGGTGGAATTGCGGACGCAGTTCGGTAACATCCGCATCGAGGTGGATTCCGTGCGGGCGCCGCGGACGGCCGCCAACTTCCTGCGCTACGTGGACGAGGGGCGGCTGGACAGCGCGTCGTTCTACCGCGTGCGGCGCGAGGAGGCGGAGCTGATGCAGCGGGGGACGGCGGTGGTGCAGGGCGGCCTCTGGCGCAGCGGCGACACGACGAAGTTCCTGCCGCCCATCCCGCTGGAATCCACGCGGGAGACGGGGCTGCGGCACACGGACGGCGTGGTGTCGCTGGCGCGCTTCGGCGTGAACAGCGGGCGGGGCGAGTTCTTCATCGTCGTCGGCGACCAGCCGCACCTGGACTATCGCGGCGCCGACAAGCCGGGATACGCGGCGTTCGGGCGGGTGGTGGAGGGGATGGACCTGGTGCGCGACATCCAGCGCCTCCCCGTGCGCGGCGAGCAGCTCGCGCGGCCCATCCCGTTCAGCGCATCGCGGGTGCGGTAGGATTCCTCCGGAGACCAGGGGCGAGGCTTCCAGCGCGGGGATCTGCTACGGGAGAGGAGATCCTTCGGTCGGCGCCAACGATCCAGGCCAATCGGCGATCGTGCGGCGCCTCCCTCAGGAAAGCAAAGTGGGCGCAGGAGGCAAAGGCCCTGCGGTGTCTCGTCTCCGTGACGCCGCAGGTTGCCGCCGCGATTCAGCGCGCCTCGTCCCCCCAGGCGCCGCGGGCGAGCTCGTAGGCGGCGGCGCAGGCGGCGGCGAGGGCGACGCCGCCCAGATAGCCGCCGAGCACGTCGGACGCCCAGTGCTTCTCCTCCAGCACGCGCCCGCCGGCGGTGGCCAGCGGCAGCATCGCGGCGGCGGGGAGCGCGATGCCGGGGCGGGCGAGGCCCTCGCGCGCCAGCACGTACGCCGCCGAGAGCGCGATGGCGCTGGGGCCGAACGCGTGGCCGCTGGGAAACACCGGCTTCCGCGGCGACGGGTGGCCGGGAGGCGCGGGCGGCTGCGGCAGCACGTGGTCAAAGGTGGGATTCAGCGCCGTCGCCACGGTGCCCGCGAGCAGCACGGCCCCCGCGCCGAGCATCCGCGAGCGCGATCCGCGTGCGTTGTCCGCGTCGTGCGTGGCGAGCAGGTAGCCGGACGCGGCGAGCGCCGCCGGGATGTACGTCCACCACTTGCCGATCGGTGCGGCCGCGGCGGCAGCGCGCCGTACCCTGCTCCCGCGCGGGGCGGCGGTGTGCTCGTGGACCACCTCGTCCAGCTCTGCCGTGCCGCGGCGCGCGACGGCCGCGGCCAGCACGCCGAACCCCGCCGCCGCGCCGGCCGCCACCGCGCCGAGGACCGCCGCGTTGCGCAGGGCGTCCGATTCGTTCTGCGTCTCTTGTTGATATTCCATGTCGTTGCTGCATAGCCAGTTCCGTACCGGCGCCGTAGCTGCCGCGGCCGCTTGCCGTGCGGAGGGATGGCACGCTTCCGGCGCTTTCGGCGCGCATCCCGGCTGATGAGAGCGACGGAAGTCGCGGCGTCGCGGCTACAACTTCACACGGTCGGCCTGCGCCGGCACCGAACCCGATGAGACACAGCACGTGACGGACGATTCCGCACCGCGCCCGCAGCCGCGCAATCCGCTGCACGGCGTCACGCTCGAGATGATGCTGACGGAACTGGTGGAACACGTGGGCTGGGCCGCGATGGGGGAGCGCATCCGTATCCGCTGCTTTACGGAAGACCCGAGCATCGCGTCCAGCCTCAAGTTCCTGCGCCGCACGCCGTGGGCGCGCGAAAAGGTCGAGGCGATGTACCTGTTCATGCTCCGCGACCGGGCCCGCCGCGCGCGGGGATGATCATCCGCCGTACGCGTCCGTTTTCATCGCCGCGTTCGGGTCGTAGCGTGGTGCAGGTTCTCTCCTGCGCGTTGCCGTCACGTTCTGCGCCGCCGGACGTTCTCGGCTGGACGTGAAGGAGGGCACATCCCACCCCTGGAGCCGCTCATGCGATTCATCCGCCCCGCCGCCGCCGCGCTTGCCCTCGCCCTCACTGCGGGATGCACGACCATCCCCCTTCCGCGGATGAAGGACGGTCCCGAGAACAACCTGGAGCGCAAGCCGTTGATCGGGAAGCGCGAGCCGGCGCAGCTGGTGGCGGAGGACGGCACCACCTGCCACACGACCAGGGGAAAGTACGAACGCGCGCGTCCTGGCCAGCGCGTGTGGTGCGTGTGGCAGGGCGAGCCGCTCGCCGGCGACCGGCGCACGGCCCGGTGGTAGCTCGCGTCGTCCGACTGACGCGATGGGGTGGATGAAGACGAGGGCGCCGCGAGATCCGCGGCGCCCTCTGCCGTTTGTGGATGCGATCGGCCTCAGATCCGGCGCTGGTACGCTCCTTGACCCGCCGCGCAGCAGACGCCGAGCAAAGGGGACGGGATGACGAGCAGGTGGCCGCAGGTGGTGTGGATCGTTCGGCATGGGCAGAGCGCGGGCAACGTGGCCAGCGACCTGGCCCACGAGGCCGGGCACGAGATGATCGAGATCAACATGCGCGACGTGGACGTGCCGCTGAGCCCGCTGGGCGAGCAGCAGGCTACCGCGCTGGGCCGCTGGTTCGCCGCGCTGCCGGCGGAGGAGCGGCCGACCGTCGTGCTGGCGTCGCCGTACCTGCGCGCCATGCGCACGGCCGAGCTGGTGCGCGAGGCGGGCGGGCTGGCGCTGCCGGACACGGACCTGGTGGCGGACGAGCGGCTGCGCGAAAAGGAGTTCGGCATCCTGGACCGGCTCACGCGCCACGGCATCACGGAGCGCTTTCCCGAGCAGGCCGAGTTCCGGCGGCTGCTGGGCAAGTTCTACCACCGCCCGCCCGGCGGCGAGAGCTGGTGCGACGTCATCCTCCGCCTGCGCAGCGTGATGGACACGCTCAGCCGGGAATACTGCAAAGACCGCGTCCTCATCGTGGTGCACCAGGTGGTGGTCCTCTGCTTCCGCTACCTCCTGGAGCGGCTGACCGAGGAGCAGATCCTGGCTATCGACCGGCAGGCGGACGTGGCGAACTGCTCCGTCACCACGTATGAGTTCGATCCGCGCCTGGGCCGCGGCGGCGAGCTGGCGCTGCGGCAGTACAACTTTGTCGCGCCGCTGGAAGAGGCCGGCGAGCCGATCACGAGGACCCCGGATGCCCCCGTCGCACCGAAGTAACGCCTCCGTGGAGGAAGTCACGCCGGAGCTGCTCCACCGCTGGCCGCTGCCGCAGCCGGACCCGGACGGCGACAAAGAGGAGCGAGGCCGCGTGCTGGTGGTCGGCGGCGATCCGGAGGTGCCGGGCGGCGTCTGGCTAGCCGCCACCGCCGCGCTCCGCGCGGGCGCCGGAAAGCTCCAGATCGGCACCGTGGCCAGCATCGCGGCGCAGCTTGGCATCGTAATACCGGAAGCGCGGGTCTTCGCGCTGCCCGAGCTGGAC
>DATING010000821.1:0-2816 GCA_035474555.1 Longimicrobium sp.
TCGGCCCGTTCACCTACACGGTGACCCGCGAGGACTACGCGCGCGCCATCGGCAGCAACGGGCAGGGGCTCGCGGCCACCCTCACGGGCACCGCGGTCATCGGGATGTCCACCGGGCCGTGCAGCTGACGCGCACGGCGCATCGGCAGGTTATCTTTCAGGATCGATCCGGACCGGGCCCGGCGCCGATGGCGCGGGCCCGCTCCGTTGGATAACGGACTCGCGGGAGTGAACGGTTTGCGACGCACGCTCATGGGAGCGGTGCTGGCCCTGGCGGCGTTCGCCGGGCCGGCGGCCGCGCAGGAAGGCGACTGGAACGCGCCGCGGGCCCTGGAGCTCATCCAGCGCGCGCAGGAGCGCCGGCAGGTGGCGCTCAGCGACACGGGGATGGTGGACTACCAGGCCGACGCGCGCGGCTACGTCTACTTCTACCTGGACCGCCGCGACACGGGGGAGCGCACCCTGGTCAAGACGGACCAGGTGGCGCTCGACGTGTACTGGAAGGCGCCCAACCTGTCCAAGCAGCGCATCATCGGCCTGCGCGACGAGCGCAGCCTGCCCACCAACATCCAGTACCACGAAGACCACCTCACGGTGGTGCAGGACAACTTCGGCGACCTCATCCGCCTGGGCGACGGCGACGAGGTGCGCGACGTGATGCACCCCGCCGCCCCCGCCGGCTCCCTCCAGTACGACTACCGCCTGGTGGACAGCACGAGCATCCGCCTTCCCGGGTCGGCGGAGCCCGTGCGCGTGTACAAGCTGCAGGTGCGGCCCAAGGACCCGTCGCGCCCCGCGCTGGTCGGCTCGGTGTTCGTGGACCGCCGCGCGGGCGACATCGTGCGGATGGAGTTCACGTTCACGCGGGTGAGCTACGTGGACGAGCAGCTGGACTTCATCAACGTGATGATGGAGAACGGGCTGTACAAGGGCCGCTTCTGGCTCCCCAACCGCCAGCAGGTGGAGCTGCGGCGCGAGCTGCCGGAGCTGGACCTGCCCGCGGGGGGGATGATCCGCGGCACCATGGAGATCACCAACTACCGCTTCAACCAGGGGCTGGCGCCGGGGCTGTTCGCCGGCCGGCGCGTGGTCTCCGTCCCCGTGCAGCAGCGCCGGGACTTCGCCTTCGAGGAGGCGATCGACGCGGAGCTGCGCGAGGCGGGATTGAGCGCGGAGGGCGAGCTGGACGACGTGCGCCGCGAGGCCGCGGAGCTGGTGGGCCGCCGCCTGCTGAGCGGGCTGCCGGGGACGCAGCTGGCCTTTCGCACGGCGTCCAGCACCATCCGCTACAACCGCGCGGAGGGCTTGGCCCTGGCCGCGGGCGGGCGCTACAACCCGGTGGAGGGGGTCACGCTGGGCATCCGCGGCGGCGTGGCGCTGGCCCGCATGCGCCCGTTCGCCGAGGCGGAGGCCTGGCGCGGCACCCTGCCGGACCGCGTGGGGCTGGGCGCGTACTGGAACCAGCCGCGCGACATCGGCGGGTTCCCGGTGATCTCCGGGGCCATGAACTCGCTGTCGGGGCTGCTGGCGGGCTACGACTTTTCCGACCCGTACTTCGCCTCGGGCGCGGAGCTGCGGATGGACCGGCCGGTGGGCCGCGGGTGGAGCGGCGCCTTTGGCCTGCGGGTGGAGGAGCACGAGAGTGCTTCGCGGCAGACGGACTTCAGCCTGCTGGGCGGCGGGGACCACTTTCGCCCCGTGGCGCCCGTGGTGGAGGGCACCTTCTTCGGCGGCTCGGCGGGGATCCGCCGCACCCTTCCGGCCGAGGTGGCGCGCGGCGTCTCCCTCGGCCTTTCGGTGGATGGCGGGCGGCTGGACACGGACGGCAAGGACCACCACTTCGCGCGCCTCCGGCTGGACCTGGGGTGGGTGCGGCGGGGCGGCGGGGGCCGGGAGCTGCTGCTGGAGGCGCAGGCGGGCGGCGTCCTGGGCGACCAGCCGCCCCAGGCCACCTTCCTCCTCGGCGGCCGGGGCACGGTGCCCGGCTACCGCTTCCGCAGCTACGGCGGCGACGCGTTCGGCCTGGCGCGGGCCACGCTCTCGGCGGACCTGGTGCCGCAGTTCGTCCGCGGGCGGGTGTTCGCGGCGGGCGGATGGACGGGGGACAGCGAGTCGCGCACGCCGGCCATCGATTGCCTCCCCGGCCTTCCCTGCATCGACCAGCTGTACCGCCTGGGCAGCCGCACGGGCGGGATGGCGTCCGTGGGCGCGGGGGTGGGGCTGTTCTTCGACATCCTGCGCATCGACGTGGCCCGCGGGCTGGGCGGCGGCGGGGTGTGGGAGGTGATCGTGGAGGCCAACCCGTCGTTCTGGGACTTCCTGTAGAAAAAAAGTGCGGAAGTGCGGAAGTGCGTGAGTGCGGAAGTGGATCCGTCCACCGATGCCGTTCACTCCCGCACTGACGCACTCACGCACTCACGCACTTCAGTCATGCGCCCCGACGTCATCGACGCATTTCACCTCCCCGCGATCCCGCACCCGCGCACCAACACGTGGGCCTACGGGCGCGGGGAGGATGCGTTCGAGGTGCGCGTCCCCCGCCTGTCGCCCGTGGACCTCCGGCGGCAGGTGGAGGCGCTCGCCGCCGCCCGCGACCGCCACCTGGCGCATCGTCCCGTGGCGCAGATCGTGGGGGTGATCGACGGCGTGGCGGCGCGCTTCCTGGACCCCGCCGATCCCCTGCGCCGCGCCGCCGAGCGCGCCCTCCCCGCCGTCACCAGCTACTCGCCGGCCATGATCCGCCTGGTGCTGGACCGCATGGCGGCGGACTGGCGCGCGCCCCGGCTGCGCGAGCTGCTGCGGGCGGAGTTCGGCGAC